>NZ_JAEMSG010000131.1:0-2210 GCF_016462945.1 Mycolicibacterium sp.
GTGGGGGCCGGTGCGGGGGTGGCAACGGCCGGCGTTGGCGCGGGCGCGTGGCCATTATCGGCCTGCGTCGGCGCGGCCGCCTGGCCATTGTCGGCCGGTGCCGGGGTGTCAGAGTCTGGTTTGTAGCCGAGGAGGAACTCGTGCCAACTCGGGTCGACCGACGTGGGGTCTCCGCGGAAGTTGCGGTACATCTCCTCGACCAGCCACTCGTTCTGGCCGAATGGTGAACTCGTACTGCTCACGGAGCCACTCGCCTCGATTCCTCTGCCGGTGATTGCGGCTTCAAGGCTATCTCGTTGACGGTGCTCGGCGAAGCGGGTCAGTGCTTAACCGACACGAAGCATCGCTGACACGAACGGACCGCCCTACTGTGCGTCTTCCACCGCGGGCAGCAGGTGCAGCGTCACGGGCCAGCGGCCGGGTGCCGGGCCGAAGGCCTGCCGGGCGTTGTTGATGATCTTTCGGCCCATCAGTCGGTTGCCACCGCCACCGACTACCGCGCCGATTCCGACCGGCAGCAACTTACCGAACGCCATCGCCGTGCGTTTGATCGTGTACTTCTTCACGAAATACTGCATGAGCTTGGAGTTCAACTGCGAGACCAATGGCAGCGGCAGTAGCTCGGTCTCGGCCAGCCAGGCCCCGCTGGTGCGGCCCGGCCCGAGGAATTCGGTGATCGCGCCCCTACTGTCTTCTCCGACGAGCACGCTGAGCACCAACGCCCGGCGCCGGTCTCGCTGGTCCACACCGATGCCGTGGACTTCGGCAACCGCGAGCACGAACAGCGCCGTCGCCTCGAGGAATACCAGCGTCTCCCCGGCGACCGCCGACAGCGCGGCCAGGGTGCCGATACCGGGGAATGCGGCGGCGGACCCGACGGCGGCACCACTTGCCATCACCGCGGCCAGGTAGCGCTTCTCTAACTTGGCGACGATATCGGCCGGGGTGGCATTCGGGTTGGAGTTGCGAAGCCTGGCCACATAAGCCCGGACGGCCGGAGCCTGGACCCGGGTGCTCGCCTCGAGAATCTGCGAAAGAACCCGGGCCGACATGCCCGCGTCTTCGGGCCGAGTCGGCGACTGCTCGATCTGCTTGCGGCGAAGCCTCATGGCCGGCCTTCCTTTCGGCGTGGTGCCAGGTTAACGAACTTTGCGCCCGGTTGAGTGCCCGACGGTGATCGGGGTCACTTCCTCGTCAGATTGCAGGCTCCTCGGAGGGTCAGAACCCACCGGCCCCCCGGACGGTCCGGGTGGCAGTATCTCTAGGCATGACGGCGACCGGTGTGCGTGGGCAGCCGCGCGACCCGGTGGCCGGACAACCGACGAACCCGTGGAACGCGTTGTGGGCCATGCTGGTCGGCTTCTTCATGATCCTGGTCGACTCGACCATCGTCGCGGTGGCAAACCCCAGCATCATGACCGACCTGAACATCAGTAGCTACGACAGCGTCATCTGGGTGACCAGCGCCTACCTCCTGGCCTACGCGGTGCCGCTGTTACTGGCCGGTCGGCTCGGCGATCGGTTCGGGCCGAAGAACCTCTATATCGCCGGCCTGGTGGTCTTCACTGCGGCATCGCTGTGGTGCGGGCTCTCCAGTTCCATCGGCATGCTCATCACCGCCCGGGTGGTGCAGGGTATCGGCGCGGCACTGCTTACCCCGCAGACGCTGTCGACGATCACCCGCATCTTCCCGGCGGAACGACGCGGAGTCGCTTTGAGCGCATGGGGCGCCACAGCCGGAGTGGCCACCCTGATCGGTCCATTAGCCGGCGGCGTGCTGGTCGACCATCTCGGTTGGGCGTGGATCTTCTTCGTCAATGTGCCGATTGGGATCATCGGTCTGGCACTGGCGGTTTGGCTGATTCCGGACCTGCCAACCCATCCCCACCGCTTCGACGTGATCGGCGTGGTTCTCTCCGGTTTCGGCCTTTTCGGAATCGTGTTCGGTTTGCAGGAAGGCCAGACCTATCACTGGCAGCCGTGGATCTGGGCGGTGATCGCCGGCGGCGGGGCATTCCTGGCGGCGTTCGTCTACTGGCAGGCGGTCAACCCCAACGAGCCACTGATCCCGCTGGAGATGTTCCGGGACCGCGATTTCAGCCTCGCCAATATCGGCATTGCGGTGATCGCCTTCGCCACCACCGCGATGATCCTGCCGCTGATGTTCTACGCCCAAACCGTGGGCGGCCTGACCCCGACGCGGGCCGCCC
>NZ_JAEMSG010000131.1:2220-7046 GCF_016462945.1 Mycolicibacterium sp.
GCCCTGCTGACGGCCCCGATGGCCGTCTTGAGCGGGGTGCTGGCCCCATTCGTCGGCCGCCTGGTGGACCGTTCCCACCCGCGACCGATCATCGGATTCGGATTCTCGGTGCTGGCGATCTCGCTGCTGTGGCTGTCGGTCGAGATGAACCCGGGCACCGCGACCTGGCGGCTGATGTTGCCGCTGGGCGCGATGGGTGTGGGCATGGCGTTCATCTGGGCCCCGCTGGGCGCCACTGCGACCCGCAATCTGCCCGCCCGGTTGGCCGGAGCCGGATCCGGGTTCTACAACACCACTCGCCAGGTCGGTGCCGTGCTCGGCAGCGCGGGTATCGCTGCATTCATGTCGGCGCGAGTCAACGCCGAGATGGGCGGCGGCGGGCCGAGTGGCGAAGCGGGCACGACGCAACTTCCCGCGTCCCTGTACGAGCCGTTCGGCGCCGCGATGTCGCAGTCGATGCTGCTGCCCGCATTCGTCGCATTGTTCGGTGTCGCGGCCGCGATCTTCCTGGTCGGCGGCCCGGCAAAATCTGAGCCTGATCTCAGTCGAACAGCACCGCCGGATTGAGATAGCCGGTCGGGTCGAATGCTTTCTTGATGGTGCGCATCGCTGCAATTTCAGCGGGCGTGCGCGACATTGCCAAGTAGGCGCGTTTAATGCTGCCCACACCGTGCTCGGAACTCACGTTTCCGCCATGGGCCGCAATGAGTTTCATCATCTCAGGGTAAAGATGCGATTCCTGCACAGCATCGCAGCGAAGTACGTTGAGGTGTAGGTTGCCCTCTCCGACGTGGCCGAACAGCAGCGGTAATGCCGCAGGAGCGTGCCGTCGAATGAGCGCTGCTGACTGCTGCTCGAAAGTCGGGATCGCCGATAGCGAAAGTGAGATATCGAATTTCACCGGCGGACCGAATAGCCCCACCACCTCGGTGACTGATTCCCTTACGCGCCAAAGTCGTTGTTGGGTGGCGGTTTCCACACCCACGGCGGGCTCTGCGCACACCGGGATTGCGTCCAGGGCGTTAGCGAGGCGGCCGGTCGGGTCGGCCTCGCCGGCCAGTTCGATCAGCAGCAGCCAGGCTCCGGATACCGGGATAGGCAGGCCGAGATACTCGGCGGCCAGTGCGGCGGCACGGCCGTCGATGAGTTCCAGCGCGGCGATGCTCTCGATATCGCGGAAGATCCGGCTGGCCGCGACCAGGGATTCCAGGTCGGCGAACCCGCAGAGTGCGGTAACCCGATGAGCGGGTACCGGTTGTAGACGCACATCCACGGCGGTGATCACCCCGAGGGTTCCCTCGGCGCCGACGAATAACGAGGCACCGTCGTATCCGGTGTTGTCCAGGCCGACTTGGGAATGTCGGTGCACCACCGACCCGTCGGGCAGTGCGACCTCCACGCCCAGCACCTGGTCGCCCATCGTGCCGTAGCGGACGGTGCGAAGGCCGCCGGCATTGGTGGAGACCATGCCGCCAACGGTGGCCGAATCCCGGGCGGCCAGATCCACTCCCGCCAGCAGACCGGCCGCGCTTGCCGCGCACTGCAACTCGGCCAGTGTGACGCCGGCACCTACCCGGACCCGCCGCGAAGCAGTGTCGACATCACCGATACCGGTGAGCCGTTCGGTGGACAACAACACGTCGTCGTGCTGCGGAACCGTGCCGGCCACCAGTGAGGTGCGCCCGCCCTGCACCGTGACGTATGCTCCGGCGTCGCGGCAGGTTCGCAGCACAGCGGCGACCTCATCGGCGGTACCGGGCCGAACCAGAGCGCCCGCGTGGCCCCGGTAGCGGCCGGTCCAATCGACGCTCCGGGCGGCAAGCACATCGGGGTCGATGATGACGTGGGTCGTGCCGGCGATTGCCGCCAGTCGCTCGGTCAGCGTGGTGCCCACGTCGTCAACTCTATGGATCATCCCGCTGGGCGCCCAGACGACTCAGCCGGCGTTGCCGATCAACTCCACCCCGGCGCCGTTCCAGCGGAACCTGACCACACTGTGCAGTCCCATCCCGCCGTCGAAGGTAAGCGCCACGGTGTCACCGGTGCTCTGGGTGGCGTCGATGCCGTTGAACCCGAAGGTGTCGGGCACGCCGGTCGGAATCAACTTGCCGAGGTGGAACATCACCGCCCGGGTATTGGCGTTGTCGGCGTTGGTGTTGGCCTTGACGATCACCGCCGACAGCTGTGCGCACTCGTTGTAATTGCCTGCGACGGGTTCGGGATTCCATCCCTGTTGGCTTCGCGGGTCCCGCGGCAACCCCGATACCGCCCCCGCGATCTCGGGTGCTGCGAGGTTGACCGTGCACGCGTCAGGCGGCATCGGCCTCGTCGGTGGGGGTACTGGCAGCGGTGCGGCTTGGCTGGACGGGGTTTCCGGCGTGGAGCTCGCGGTGGAGCTCGCGGTGGTGGTAGCGGGGGTCGAGACTACGGTGGCCGGTAACGGTGTCTTGGACACCGTTGAGTCGCCTGAGCTGCACCCGGCGAGCGCGGCGGCGAAGACAGCCACTGAGACCGTCAGCCGATTCCACACATCGCAGCACGGTACCGCCCCAGCCGACGGCGAACCGGCTGCCACGCGCACAGGCACTAGACTCCAAGGGCAATGACCAGCCCCGAAGACGGTTCCGAAGACGGCGCCGGCGCACCCGCCGTCGCACCCGCCCACACTTTCGCCGACCTGCAGATTCCCGCTGCGGTGCTGCGGGCCATCGCCGACGTCGGCTACGAGACCCCTTCTCCCATCCAGGCCGCCACTATCCCGGCACTGCTGGCCGGATCCGATGTCGTCGGCCTCGCCCAGACCGGCACCGGCAAAACCGCCGCCTTCGCCATCCCGATCCTGGCGCGCATCGACGCCACCAGCAAGAACACTCAGGCCCTGGTGCTGGCACCGACCCGCGAACTGGCACTGCAGGTCGCCGAGGCGTTCAGCCGCTATGGCGCGCATCTACCGAAGATCACCGTGCTGCCGATCTACGGTGGCCAGTCCTACACCGTGCAATTGGCCGGCTTGCGACGCGGCGCGCACATCGTGGTCGGCACCCCGGGACGCGTCATCGATCACCTCGAGCGCGGCACGCTGGACCTCTCACACCTTGACTATCTGGTGCTCGACGAGGCCGACGAGATGCTGCAGATGGGTTTTGCCGAAGATGTCGAACGCATCCTCGCCGACACCCCGGAGTACAAACAGGTCGCGCTGTTCTCGGCTACCATGCCGCCGGCCATCCGCAAGATCACCACGAAGTACCTCCACGACGCCGTAGAAGTCAGCGTCAAGTCGAAGACCGCTACCGCGGAGAACATCACCCAGCGCTTCATCCAGGTCGCCGGGCCGCGCAAGATGGACGCTTTGACCCGGGTCCTGGAGGTTGAGCAGTTCGAGGCGATGATCGTTTTCGTGCGGACCAAGCAGGCCACCGAGGAGGTGGCCGAAAAGCTCCGCGCGCGTGGATTCTCCGCTGCCGCGATCAACGGCGATATCGCTCAGGTACAACGTGAGCGCACCATCGCAGCGCTCAAGGACGGCACCATCGATATTCTCGTCGCCACCGATGTTGCAGCCAGAGGCCTTGATGTGGAACGCATCTCGCATGTGCTGAACTACGATATCCCGCACGACCCGGAGTCCTATGTGCATCGCATCGGTCGTACCGGGCGGGCGGGCCGGAGTGGAACCGCGCTGTTGTTCATCTCACCCCGCGAACGGCACCTACTCAAGTCGATCGAGAAGGTGAGCCGCCAGAAGGTCATCGAGATCCAGCTTCCGAGTGTCGAAGATGTCAATGCCCAGCGGGTGACCAAGTTCCGCGATTCGATCACCGAGGCTCTTCGCGCGCCGGGATTCGACATGTTCCGCCGCCTGATCGAGGATTACGAGCGTGACAACGATGTCCCCATGGGTGATATCGCGGCCGCGCTTGCGTTGCAATCCCGTGACGGTGCCGAATTCCTGATGACCGAACCACCGCCGATGCCCGAAAGACAGCGACGCGAGGAACGACCCGACCGGGAGCGGGCACCGCGGCGGACCCGCGACGACCTGACTACCTATCGCGTCGCGGTCGGCAAGAGGCACAAGGTCGGTCCCGGTTCGATCGTCGGCGCGATCGCCAACGAAGGCAATCTGAACCGCAGCGATTTCGGGCATATCACGATCAAGGCTGATCATTCGTTGGTGGAACTGCCGGCGAAGTTGTCCACGTCGACGCTCAAAGCCCTGGAGAAAACGCGGATCTCGGGCATTCTGATCGACCTGAAACCGGACCGCGGTCAAAGTTCCTACGACTCACGGCCGCCCGGCGGAAAGCCTCGGCGCAAAACGAAATGACGGCCTCCGGCGCGGTCGGCCAGGGCGGCTCCGAGGCGGTCGCCAGTGTCGATCGGGTCCCGTCGCTGACCGGTGTCCGCGCACTCGCGGCGATGCTTGTGGTTGCTACGCACGCGGCCTATACGACCGGCAAGTACACCCACGGATACCTCGGATTGATGCTGTCGCGCATGGAAATCGGGGTGTCGATCTTCTTCGTGCTGTCGGGCTTCCTGCTATTCGGACCATGGGTCCGGGCCGTCGCTTCCGGTGCTCCGGCGCCATCATTGCGGCGCTACGCCCGACATCGGGTGCGGCGGATCATGCCCGCCTACGTCGTGACAGTACTGGCCGCGTATCTGATCTATCACTTTCGCGACGCCGGTCCCAATCCCGGTCATTCCTGGAACGGCTTGCTGCGCAATCTGACACTGACGCAGATCTACACCGATGGCTATATGTTCTCTCACCTGCATCAGGGTCTGACCCAGATGTGGAGTCTCGCCGTCGAAGTGGC
>NZ_JAEMSG010000132.1 GCF_016462945.1 Mycolicibacterium sp.
CCCAGGCTGCTGGCGGCCTGCCGGATCCGGTTCTCGTGCAGGAAGGTCTGGGCCACCTCCAGGCCGCGACCCACCTCGCCGAGTACGGCGTCGACGGGAATCCGCACATCGCGCAGTTCCACCTCACCGTGGTCACTGGGCATGTTGAATGTCCACCAGTAGAACGGCACCTCGAATCCCTTTGTGTCGCAGGGCACCAGGAATGCGGTGATGCCGAGCGCCTGACCTGGATCGCCGGAGGTCCGGGCGAACACCAGGTCGTGGGTGGCGCGGTGGACGCCGGTGTTCCAGCGTTTGGAGCCGTTGATTACCCACTCATCACCGTCGCGCACCGCGGTGGTCTCCAGCCAGGTGGCATCACTGCCGTGGTCGGGCTCGGTGAGCCCGAAGGCCATTGACCGCTTACCGGTGAACATGGCCTCGATCCATTCGGACTTCTGCTCTTCGGTGCCGAACCGGTCCATCATGATCACCTGCGGGAAATTGCCGACGATCGAGGACTCGTCCTGAAGGTCGTTGTGCAGGCCAAGTCCCTTGTGCGCCAGGTGTTCCCGGATCACCGCCATATCGAGGTTACTGCCATCGCGGCCACCGAACTTCGAGGGTAGGCCGTACCGCAACCACCCGGCCGCATCAGCGCGACGGCGCATCTCGTCGAGCAGGTCCTCCCAGTCCCGGTTCGGTATGCCGCCCTTGTCGAGGTCGGTGCGGGCAAACTCTCGGCGTCGGTCGAAGTACTGCATGTTATCGCGCTCAAGCGGTGTGATCTCCGCCTCGATGAAGGCGTCCATCTCGGCGAGTAACGCCGGAAGGTGTTCGGGCAGGGTGAAATCCACTTACTTCTCCTTCGACTGACCGTAGAGGGTCTTTTTCCAGATCGTGGACAACGTCGCGATGGCGGCCTCATCAGATAGGCCTTCGGTCAGGCTGACGCTGGTGAAGCGCTCGAACAGCAGGGCGATCGCGAGGGCGATGTGATCGGCGTCCAGTTCCACGGCGTAACCCTGCTGTTGGGCTTTGCGCACCGACGAGTGGACGATGTCGGTGCCGAAGCGTCGGAACCGGTTCCGCAACAGGGCGAATCGTGGCTGGGTGGCAGCGAGCTGGTCGACCCCGATCATGATCCCGATATTGGGTTTGAATGTCTTCCAGTACGTGCTGACCGCCGAGACGAAATAGTCGCCGGCGATGGGTGGCTGAGACAGTTCGTCACGGACTTCGTCGAGGAACGAGTCGGCCAGCGCGGCGAGCAGATCCTCCTTATCGGTGAAGTAGCGGTAGAACGCCGCGGGGGACTTCCCGGCCGCGGATGTGATGTCGGCGAGGGTGGTGCCGTGGAAACCCCGCTCGGCGAACAATTTTCGGGCCGCGTCTTCGACGGCCCGGCGGGTCTGGCGTCCCTTACTGCTCAGCGGCCGGATGACATCGACTGCGGTCATCTCAGCTCAGGTTCCGGTCACCGGCGCGCAGGAGTGCGCTCGGCAGGTCGTGGCCGACCGCGCCACGGGCCACCCGGGCCGCCTCGATGGCGGCTTCGAGGTCGATGTCGACGCTCACACCGCTGTCGCGCAGCAGATACACCAGGTCCTCGGTGGCGATATTGCCGCTGGCGCCCGGTGCGAACGGACAGCCGCCCAGACCACCGATGGAGGCATCCAGCCGGGTGACACCGGCACTCACCGCGGCCCAGGCGCTGGCCAGTCCGGCACCACGAGTGTTGTGGAAATGCGCGCCCAACGGCCGCGCCCCGATCCGGGGACGGACCTGTGCGACAAGGGAAGTGACCCGACCCGGTGTGGCGGTGCCGATGGTGTCGGCGATCGCCAGCCGGTCAGCGCCGAATTGGCAGGCGGCGTCGACGATATCGAGCACGCGCTGCGGCGGTGTGGGTCCGTCGAACGGGCAATCCCACGACGTGGAGATGATGACCTCGACACTGACGCCGGCGTCGTGGGCGATCGCCACGATGTCGGCGATCTGCGCGGCGGCCTCGGCGCTCGTGCGTCCGACGTTGGCGCGACTGTGTCCGTCGGCGGCTGAGACCACGTACTCCACCGATTTCAGCCCGGCGGCGATGGCGCGGTGCACTCCGTTGGCGCTGGCGACCAGTGCGGAGAACTCGATATCGGGGTAGTCACCTAGTGCGGCAGCCAGTTCGGGTGCATCGGCCAGTGCCGGCACCTTGGAGGGTGAGACGAATGCGGTGGCTTCGACTTCACGCACGCCGGTGGCGGCGATGGCGGCCAGCATGTCGAGCTTGGCGGACAACGGGATCGGGGATTCGATCTGTAGTCCGTCGCGCAGGGCGACCTCGCGGATGGTGACATGTGGCGGCATGCTCACAGCACTCCCTGTTCGGTCAGTTCGGCGAGTTCCTCGGCGCCCAGGTCCAGCAGTTGGCCGTACACCTCGTCGTTGTGCTGCCCCGGCCGGGCCGGCCCCGCGTTGCGCACCCCGCCCGGTGTTGCCGACAGCACGGGAATCACACCGGGTCCCAGCACGGTGCGGTCTGCGGCCTCGTCATAGTGGTCGATGAGCATGCCACGGGCCTGGAATTGCGGATCGCGCACCACGTCGGCGACGGTGTTGATCGGTCCGGCGATCACGCCGGCGGCGCTGAGGGTGTCGATGATGTCGTCGGGCTGACGCTGCGCGGCCCATTCGCCGATGATGGCATCGATATCGTCCTGGTTGCGGCCGCGTGCGACATGGTCGACGAAACGTTCATCGGTCGTCAGTTCGGGTTGGTCCATCAACGCGCACAGCCGCCGGAAGACGGTGTCCTGATTGGCGGCGATCACCACCCAACTGCCGTCCGCGGTGCGATAGATATTCGATGGCGCAATGCCTTCCAGCCGGGTGCCGGAGGGTCCGCGGATCACCCCGCCGGCGTCGTAATCGGGGATGGTGGACTCCTGTACGGCCAGGCAGGCCTCGGTGAGTGCGACATCGACGACCTGGCCTTCGCCGGTGACGGTGCGGCGGTATAGCGCGGCCAGCGCACCCTGGGCGGCGAACATCCCGGCCAGGGTGTCGCCGAGGGAGAGCGCAAGCCGTGGCGGTGGCCCACCCGGGAAACCGTTCATATGCCGCAGCCCGCTGACCGCTTCTGCCACCGAGGCGTAGCCGGCCTTTCCGGCATCCGGTCCGGTCTGGCCGTAGCCCGAGACCCGCACCAGAACAATGCCCGGATTACGTTCGCGCAGAACGTCATAGCCGAGGTTCCACTTCTCCAGCGTGCCGGGCCGGAAGTTCTCCACGATGATGTCGGACCGCTCGGCGAGGTCGAGGAAGAGTTCCCGGCCGCGGGGTGTGCGCAGATTGAGTGTGACGCACTTCTTGTTGCGGGCGTGCACGGTCCAGAAGAAATGGTGTCCATCGACCTCGGCTTGCCCCCAGGTGCGAATCGGGTCGGGGGAGCCGGGTGGCTCGATCTTGATGACCTCGGCACCCATATCGCCGAGCAGTCGTGCGGCGAATGGACCGGAGATGAGCGTGCCGACCTCGAGCACCCGGATACCGTCCAAGGCGCCGGGTGGTGTCATGGCTTCGTTCCCGAAAAGCCATGCCGACCAAGCCAATCGGTGATCACACCGACGGCCTGCTTCAGCGTCTCGCGCTGATCGGGCCCGGCGTAGTAGTGGTTGGCGCCGGCGATCTCGTGCATCTCCTTGTCGGGATGTCCGATGGCCTCGAACAGCCGCCGGGTGTGGCTCGGCGTGCAGGCGTCATCGGCGAGGTTGCCGATCACCAGTACCGGCACCGCGACATCGCGTCCGCAGGCCACGCCGTCGCCGCTAGCGTCGTCATAGCTCCACTGCGACAGCCAGCTGCGCAGCGAGCTGTAGCGGGCCAACCCGATCGGGCTGGAGTTCACCACCCGCGGGTCGCCGAGGTAGCAGGTGCCGGGGGTGCGATCGTTGGGGTCTACGGTCGGATCCAGCCAACGCGGATCGGCCATGGTGCCGTGCACCACGAAGCAGAATTCCTCGTCTCCGCGTCCCTGGGCCTCCAGTGCGGCCAGTTTCTCCCTAACCCACTTCGTGATTCGGCGGTTGCGGTCGATCTGCGCCTGCCGGTAGCGCTGGAGGAACTCGGGCGTGTACGGCGGCTGGTTGGGGTTGGCCGGGTTGTAGAGGTCGAGTTCGGGATCGCGGCGGGTCGGATCGGACTCGTCGAGGATGGATGCGTCCAGCCATTCGGTGAGCGTGCCGTGTCGGCTGATATGCGCGGCGAGTAGCATGATCCCGTCGGCCGGCGGCAGATCAAGGGCTTCGCCCTGTTGACCGGCCTGCTGTTGGTAAGCCGCCTGTTGTTGATAAAACAAAGACAGCGATCCACCGCCACTCCAGCCGGCCAGCACCACCTTCGAATAGCCCAGGCGGTTCTTGGCGTCGTCGAGGACCTTGCCGAGATCCTCGACGACCTTCTCCATCAACAGATTGGAGTCGGTGCCGCGATACCGGCTGCCGGCGTAGATGACGTGGTGCCCGGCGCGGGCGAGGGCGTTAACCATCGGAAGGTAGGCGCCGCCGCCGATCGGGTGCATGAAGACAAGCACGGTATCGCTGGCCGTCTCTGGCTTGAGCTGATAGCACTCCAGCACCACCAGTTCGGCAATTCCGCCGTAGACGTCCCGTACGCCCGAAGCATTCTGGTAGGCAACCAGATAGGGAATGCGTTCGTATCGGCTGCTCACGAATGCTGACCCAAATCGGCAGCGAGTACCTCTGCCGACGGAATCAGACGTTGCCGGGTGTCGATGGCGATCACCTTCCAGTCCACCCGGGAGTAATCGTCGAACTTGCGCCTGGACCGCTCGCGGGCCTTTTCAGGAGCGCCGTGGTGCACGCCCTGTGGGGCGTGGCTGATGAGACCCGGGGGTATCGGGATGCCATAGAGCGAGCCGCCGTGGAAGAACGCGATCTCGTCGAAGTCGACATTGCGGTGATACCACGGTGTGCGTTCGGTGCCCGGTACGCCTTCGGCCGGCTTGGGCAGGAAGTTGCAGACATAGACCCCGGTGGCTTCCATGAATAGATGCACCATGGCAGGCAGGTGCACGCTGTCGGACGTCACGACGTTGTAGTCCTCGATATTGAAGGTGAAGGGAAAGTTGTCGCCCTGCCAGCCGTCGACGTCGAGCGGATTGTGTTCGTAGAACAGCGATGTGGTCTGGACGTCGTTAACCGGCCGGTGCATCAACCGCACCTCGTATTCGGTGCGGTCGTCATCCTCGATCGCCTCAGGCTCGGGGATCGTGGCCAACGATGGATCAAACGGCCAGTGCCGGCCGAGTGGACCGGGTGGGGGAGTCCGGAACTCGTTTGTGGCCTCGATCATGAGCCAGGTGCTCTCGTCGGGGTTCTTCCCCGGATCGGCGGGATGCGGTATTTGCCGCCACGTGCACGCCTTCGGGATATAGACCCAATCACCGGTGCGGTAATCCAGCGGTCCGAATTCGGTTTCCAGACGGCCGGACCCGTGGTGCACGAAACACAGCAGGTCGCCGTCGATGTAGCGGACGAAAAACGGCATGGCCTCGGACCGCCGGCTCAGCGAGATGCGGCAGTCGGGGTTGGAGAACAGCAGCATCGGCGTGCCCGCGGCGTCGGTGGCGTCGCCGGGTTTCAACTGATCGGCCAGCACGTCCACCGGCCGCAGCGGGCCCACGGCCCGGAACTGGGTGGGGTCGTGGCGCCGGTAGAGGCTGGCGGTGCGGCCGGTGAAGCCGCCGCGGCCGAGTTCGTCATCCTTGAGCCCGTCCAGATCGGCGTGCAGCCGCCTGGGTGTGGTGCCTTTGCGCAGGTGGACGAAGGATTCCATGGTGGCTCCCGTGGTTGGTCAGTCAGGAAAACTGAAGGTGACTTTAGTTTTCGCGCACCGCTCTGACAAGGGCTTTCGCGATTGGGCGGCGAGTTGGATTTTCACTGGCCCACGAGGCCGTGTTTTACTCGATCCTTACAGTCCGACAATCGTAAAAAGAAAGCTGGGGTTGACGGGTGAAGTCTGTCTTCGACAAGGTGCGGGACTGGTCGCGACGATGTGCGGTCGTAGTGGTTGCTGCGGCGGCCCTGCCTGGCCTGATCGGCCTGGTCGGTGAGTCGGCCACAGCGGGCGCGTTCTCGCGGCCCGGTCTGCCGGTCGAGTACCTGGATGTGCCCTCGGCGAGTATGGGCCGGTCCATCCGTATCCAGTTCCAGAGTGGCGGCGACAACTCGCCCAACGTCTGGCTGCTCGATGGCCTGCGCGCCCAGGAAGACTTCAATGGCTGGGACATCAACACCCAGGCGTTCGAGTGGTACCTGGATTCGGGCCTGTCGGTCTCCATGCCGGTTGGCGGGCAGTCCAGCTTCTACGCCGACTGGTACCGGCCCGCGTGCGGCAAGGCCGGCTGCTCGACCTACAAGTGGGAGACCTTCCTGACCCAGGAAGCACCCGCGTGGCTGGCCGCCAACCGCAACGTTAAGCCGTCCGGGAGTGCTGCGATCGGTCTCTCGATGGCCGGATCGGCGTCGATGATCATGGCGGTCTGGCACCCGGAGCAGTTCATCTACGCCGGTTCGATGTCTGGCTTCCTGAACCCCTCCGAGGGCTGGTGGCCGGGCCTGATCAACCTGTCGATGGGTGACGCCGGCGGCTACAAGTCCAACGATATGTGGGGTCCGTCGAGTGACCCGGCCTGGCAGCGCAACGACCCGATGGTGCAGATCCCCAAGCTCGTCGCCAACAACACCCGCCTGTGGGTGTACTGCGGTAACGGTCAGCCCAATGAACTCGGTGGCGGCGACGTGCCGGCCACCTTCCTGGAGGGTCTGACCATCCGAACCAACCGCACTTTCCGCGATAACTACCTCGCGGCCGGCGGCACCAACGGGGTGTTCAACTTCCCGGACAACGGCACGCACAACTGGGCGTACTGGGGTCGCGAGCTTCAGGCGATGAGGCCCGATCTGCAGCGGGTTCTGATCGGCTAGTCAGCGCAACGAAAAGCGG
>NZ_JAEMSG010000133.1 GCF_016462945.1 Mycolicibacterium sp.
TCTCGTCGGCGAGGAACTTCTCGGCATTATCGGCGTAGTACTCGTAGATCGCCGCACTGAAGTCGATCTCACCGAGCGCCCCGTCGATCTCCTTGCCCATTTCGCGGTTGATGATCTCGGCGAGTTCCTGCCGGCGTTCGGTATGCAGCGCCGCTACTTTGCGGATGAGCGCGGCCCGCTGGGCGACCGTGGAGTTCTTCGACCACTCCCGGTAAGCCTTCTGCGCCGAGGCCAGCGCCTCGTCGATCTGCTTATCGGTCGCCGTCGGGTACTCCTGCACCACATCGCCGGTCGCCGGGTTGACCACTGCGTAAATACTCATAGTTACGTCCTCGAATCAGGCTTCGGTTGGATATCTAAGGCTGTCACACACCCTGCGGGTCAAGCTACCAATCGCCGACTCTGCGCTCAGATCGCAGAATTCGGTCAAATCACGATCTGGCCGCAGAGTCGATGGCGTCAGTGCGAGCCTACGACCGCCGGGATGCGTATGGCCATGGATTGTTGCGCTCCGGAACCGAACTGGCGCGCGCCGACTTGAGTTTCATCCGCAGATAACCCCGAAGATCGTGCAGATCCTCCTCGGGCCAGCGGTTGACCGCCTCGATCGGGTCAGCGGTCAGGTCGTAGAGCTCCCACTGGTCATCCAAGGGGCTGGTGCGGTACACCTCGCCGCCCAGACCGTTGGCTGCCAGCTGGCGAACCCCGGGCTCGGTCCAAGTCGACGGGTCGTCGAAGCTGCGGACCAGCTTCCACAGGTGTCCCGCGCCCCCCGGTGCGTCGTCGTCGTCGACCCGGATCACCAGACCCTCGAAATTCGCGGCGGTATGGGCCGGAATCCGGATGCGAAGCGGCGCAGGCGGATTGACGGTCTGCTTCAGTATCCGGCCCATACCGGAGGCGCCGCTGTCGCCTTCGAGCATATTGTCGCGCGTCATCAGGTAGATGGCGCGGTCCTCATCGGCAGGGGAGCCGTCGACGACCGGCATGAGGTTGCGGCCCGGAAGCGGGTGCACTTCGGAGAACTCCTCGCGCAGCGTGGCTGCGACGGCTTCGATGTCCACCCCTGCCGCGCCAAGCAGGGTCGGCACGATATCGACGTGTGAGGTGGGCGCGGTCACGGTCCGCGGCCCGGTGGCAGCATCGCCGACCCGGGCGATCACGAACGGCACCCGGGTGGCCTCGTCATAGAGGTTGAACCACTTCTGGTGCAGCCCGCCGTGAGCGCCCAGCAGGTCACCGTGGTCGGAGGTACGAACCAGCACCGCGTTGCCCGAACCATCGGTTACGGCACGGCGGACCCGGTCGATCGGGGCGTCTACCTCGGCGTGCAGGCGGTAGTAGAGGTCGCGGTAGCGCTGGCCGTTGAGGTCGTAGACGGCCTGGATTGCCGGGCCCGGGCCATATCCGGAGTAGTAGGCCTCGCGGAAGGCGATCTGGGCGGCGGGTTTGGTGCGCAGGTCCTCGTCGGCCGTGGGCGCCGGTGGCACCGGCGGGGGATCCAGGTGCGAGGACTTCAGCGGGCTGCGCACCACCCAGGTCGGGAACAGAACGATGTCGTGTGGGTTGACGAAGCTGGCCACCAGCAGGAAGGGGCGCAGTGCGTCGGCGTCTCCGGCCCGGCGGCGGGCGTAACGATCCTCCAGCCAGGCCACCACGCGATCGGCGATCAATGGGTCGCGGCGCACGCCGCTGTTGGCCAGCCCGGCCCCGTGCGGTTCCGGGCCCACCCATCCGGAGAAGCCGAACGGCGCCAGCAGATCGGCGTCGAGGTAACGCTGCACGGCGGACTGCTCGATCACACCGTCGTTATCGTTTGTTGCCAGTGGGCCACCCGTCGCCGGGTCGTCCAGATCGGCGTGCGAGATATGCCACTTTCCGTCGTAGTGGGTGTCGTAGCCGGCCGCGCGGAACCAGTTGCCCAGCGTCGGGACCTCACCGCGGCGCAGCCAACGCATCCGGGAGTCGTCGAAAACCTTGCCGATACCGTCGGTCTGGGTCACCCCGTGCAGATCGGGATACTGCCCGGTGAAGATCGTCGGGCGGCTCGGCACGCAGGCCAGCGAGCCGGTGTAGTGCCGGGTGAAGCTCACCCCGTTCTCGTCGAACCAGCGCTGGCCCGCCAGTGTCCGCTGACGCCAGGTGCGCACGTCGTCGGTCTCGTACGGCGGGATCGCGCGTTCCTCGTCGGTCATCACGATGATCACGTCGGGGCGTTCGGTCATCTTCTACCCTCCACTCGTTGTGCCAGTCCGGCCAGCATCACATCGGACTGTTTGGCCAATAGCCGACAAACAGCGCGTTCGGCGACCCGGGCCACCGGGTTGTTTCCGACCTCCACCGTCGTGGTCAGGGTGACGGTGGTGAATCCCCGTGCCATGGGTTCCAGCGTCCAACAGTTGGTCACCCGCCGCAACCGGCGAGAAAGTCCCTCGATGTCGTAGCCCAGGGTGGTCGCGGGTGTGAAATCGGTGATCCGCTCGACAAGGGCGTTGCGCCCGACCTGAACCCGGCGCGACGTTCCCACACCCATCCCGTCGGCACCGTGCTCCAGCAGGCACGAGTGGTCGACGTTTCGTGCCCATGAACTCAGGGAGCCGAAGTCGGCGAGCACGTCCCACACGGCCTGCGGCACGGCCGCCACGGTTCGGGTACGACGTGCAGTTGCCACCGCTCAAGGATAAGGGCAGCGCGATCAGCCCGTCCTGCGGCTGCCGCTCACCTAGTGTGGGTAAATGCCGATGATCACCGACCTCGTCGCCGGTGCGCTGAACAAGGCGCGCCAGTACGCCGAACGCGGGTCAGCCGAGTTGCACTATCTGCAGAAGATGATCACGGCAGGCGCCTTCGGGATCGAGCCACCGCAGAACCTGGCTGCCATGGTCGGCGATATCCGGCGCTGGGGCGAGGTCGGAATGATCCCGGCACTCAACGCCCGGCGGGCCCCGGACCGGTTGGCGATCATCGACGACGAGGGGTCGATCACCAACTCCGAACTCAATGACGCGGTCAACGCGGTGGCCAACGGACTGCTTGCCATGGGTGTCCGGGGCGGTGACGGGGTGGGCGTGCTGGCCCGCAACCATCGCTGGTTCTCGATCGCCAACTATGCCTGCGCGCGGGTGGGGGCGCGCACGATCATGCTCAACACCGAGTTCTCCGGACCGCAGATCCGCGACGTCTCGGAACGCGAGGGCGCCAAGCTGATCATTTACGACGACGAGTACGCCGAGGCCGTCACGTTGGCCGAACCCGCGCTGGGCAAGTTGCGGGCGTTCGTCTCAGGCGACGAACCGTCGGGCAGCACCGACGAGACTCTTGCCGAACTGATTGCGCGCAGCAGCACCGATCCCGCGCCCAAGGCCACCAAACGTTCGGCGATCATCATCCTCACCAGCGGCACCACCGGGACGCCCAAGGGCGCCACCCGGCACACCCCGCCGACCCTTGCTCCGGTCGGCGGCATCCTGTCGAGTGTTCCGTTCAAGGCCGGCGAGATCACGGCACTGCCCTCGCCGATGTTCCACGCCATCGGCTATCTGCACGCCGCCATCGCCGCGACCCTGGGCTCCACCCTGGTGCTGCACCGCCGGTTCAAAGCGGCCACCGTGCTCGAGGACATCGCCACGCACAGGGCCACCGCCGTCGTCGTGGTTCCCGTGATGCTGTCGCGCATGCTCGATGCCCTGGAGACGATGGATCCCAAACCGGATCTATCCTCGCTGCGGATCGTCTTCGTCTCGGGTTCGCAACTCGGCGCTGAATTGGCGACCCGGGCGATGAAGGATCTCGGCCCGGTGATCTACAACCTTTACGGCTCAACCGAAGTCGCGTTCGCCACTATCGCCCGGCCACAGGATCTCGAGCGCAATCCCGCCACCGTCGGTCCGGTGGTCAGGGGTGCCAAGGTCAAGATCCTCGACGATCACGGCGGTGAACTGCCGCAGGGTCAGGTCGGCCGGATCTTCGTCGGCACCCCGATGCCGTTCGAGGGCTACACCGGCGGCGGGAACAAGCAGGTCATCGACGGACTGCTGTCATCCGGTGATGTGGGCTATTTCGACTCCGATGGCCTGCTCTACGTCAGCGGTCGCGACGACGAGATGATCGTCTCGGGTGGGGAGAACGTGTTCCCCGCCGAAGTCGAGGACCTCATCAGCGGACACCCCGATGTCATCGAGGCCACCGCGATCGGCGTCGATGACTCCGACTTCGGTGCGCGGCTGCGGGCCTTCGTCGTCCCGCGCGACGGTATTGAACTCACCGAGGACACGATCAAGGATTACGTGCGCGAACACCTCGCGCGGTACAAGGTGCCGCGCGAGGTCATCTTCCTAGCGGAACTGCCGCGCAACCCCACCGGCAAGATCCTCAAACGCGAACTGCGCCAGATCGAGATCCACTGACCCGGTTACGGATCGCGCGGCAGTCCCAGCAGACGCTCGGCGATGATGTTCAGTTGCACCTCGGAGGTGCCGCCGTAAATCGTCGTGGCCCGGCTCGCCAGCAGGAATTCGGCCCATCGACCCTGCGCGGTCGCCCCGTCGCCGATCGCGCCGTCGATGCCGAACGAGGAGACCGCGAACTCGGCGTACCCCTGCCCCGTTCGCATGGACAGCAGCTTGGAGATCGCCGCCGACGGCATCGCGTCACCGCCGGCCAGGGTCAGTTGCGTCGATCGCATGTTCATCAGCTTGGCGGCGTGACCCTCAGCGATCAGCTCCCCGGCCCGGTGGTGGCCCACCTGATCAAAGTGGTTCTCGCTGACGAATTCCACGAAGCGGTCCAGGTTCGGTAGGAACCCGGGCTCACTGCTGCCGATCGAAACCCGTTCGGCGGTAAGGGTATTGCGGCTGACTTCCCAGCCCTGGTTCACCTCACCGAGTACTCGATTATCGGGCACGAACACGTCATCGATGAACACGGTGTTGAACAGTGCGTTACCGGTCAGCTCACGCAGGGGCTTGACCTCCACGCCTTCGCTGCTCATATCCAGAAGGAAGTAACTGATGCCGTTATGCTTGGCTGCACTCGGATCTGTTCGAGCCAGCAGTGCGCCCCACTGGGAGAACTGTGCAGCCGTCGTCCAGATCTTCTGCCCGGTGATCCGCCAGCCGCCGTCGACCTTGGTGGCCTTGGTGGTGAGGCTGGCCAGATCCGAGCCCGCACCCGGCTCGGAGAACAACTGACACCAGATCATCTCGCCGCGGAATGTCGGCGGTAGGAATCGCTGCTTCTGGTCCTCGGTGCCGTAGGCGACGATCGATGGGATCAACCAGGCGGCGATACCCATTTGCGGCCGCTTCACCTGACCGGTGGAGAACTCCTGGGCGATGATGATTTGCTCGACCGGGTCGGATGCGCGGCCCCACGGCTTGGGTAGATGCGGTTGCACCCAACCGCCCTCGGCGATTGCGGTGTTGCGTTCCTCGCGCGGAATCGCTTTGAGCCCAGCCACTTCGGCGCGAATTTCATCACGCAACTGCTCGGTCTCAGGGTCCAGGTCGATATCCAGTGTCCGCATACCGGTGGTCGTGGCGGTGTCGAACACCCGCTGCGGGTACTGCGAGGTTGCACCGAAGGCGGCCACCAGGCCCAGGGTGCGCCGGTAGTACACGTTGGTGTCGTGCTCCCAGGTGAACCCGATACCACCGTGCACCTGGATGCAGTCCTGCGCGCAATGTTGAGCGGCAACCGGTGCCAGAGTTGCGGCCACTGCCGCGGCGAACTCGTAGGCGGTCTGGTTGTTGTCCCACTCTTTCTCGGCCGCCTCGTCGATTGCCCGGGCGGCGTCCCACACCGCCGCGGTGGCACGCTCGGTGGTGGCGATCATCTCCGCGCACTTGTGCTTGATCGCCTGGAACTGGCCGATCGGCCGGCCGAACTGCTCACGGATCTTGGCGTACGCCGAGGCGGTGTCGGTGGCCCACCGGGCGATTCCGACGGCCTCCGCAGACAGCAGGGTGGTGACGATCGCGCGTCCGGCGGCCTGCGAGAGGTTCGACAGCAGCCGCTCGGTTGAGACTTCGGCGGCATCGGCCCGCACGTGCGCCACCGGTCGCAACGGGTCCACTGATTTACATGCTTCGATCTGGAGTTGGGTGGCATCCAGAACCACCCACTGGTTGCCGCCCTCGATCGCCACCGGCAGCACCAGTAGTGACGCCTGGGCGGCCGCCGGCACCGAACGGGCCTCGCCATGGATCACCAGGGTGTCGCCCGCTCGGGTGGCGGTCAGGTCGGATTCGAGCGCGACAGCCGCGATCCCGTCACCGGCGGCAAGTTCGGCCAGCAGTTTGGACTCCGGGTCGTGTGCGGAGATCAACGCGCTGGCGATCGCGGACGGGACGAAAGGGCCGGGGACTGCGCCGAAGCCGAATTCCGCGATCGCCACGGCCAGTTCAAGCAGACCGTAGCCCTGTCCACCCACCGACTCGGAAAGGTGCAATCCGTGCAGGCCCTGCTCGGCCGCCGCACGCCAGAACGGTGGCGGATTCAGGATCGGCGTCTCGAGAGCCTCGTGCAGAACCTCTGCTGGCGCAACACGTTTCACCAGTGCCTGCACTGACTCGGCCAGATCCCGATGCTCAGGTTTGATCGCGATGGGCATGAATAAATCGCCTTCCCTGCTACCTGTTAACCGGTGGGCTATTAACCGGTCGGCTGGGACCGAGGATACCCCGCGTCATCGCCCACCTGGTCGGCGCTCACCGTGGCTTTGGCAATCCCGAGGTTGGTACGGTCGAGGTAGTTGACGAAGTAGAGCGGCACCAGTCGCACGGAGACGCGGCGCAATGCCCCTTTCTCGGTTGAATCAGCTCGCATCTGGTCTCCCATTGACGAGATAGTGCGTGGCGGGGCCGACGAACTTGCGGGCGATCTTCGGCGGCACGCCAATAGACGATATTCGGCGTTTTCGGCCGCGCCTACAATCCGGGTAGACCAGGAGGCACCCGACATGATCAGACCGCGCAACCCCAACCC
>NZ_JAEMSG010000005.1:0-13373 GCF_016462945.1 Mycolicibacterium sp.
GATCAGCGTCGGCGGTATCGAGAGCGCCGAGGATGCCTGGGAACGCATCACCGCCGGAGCGTCGTTGCTGCAGGGCTACACCGGTTTCGTCTACGGTGGCGGCCTGTGGGCCAAGCACATTCACGATGGCCTGGTTGAGCGGTTGCGCGCCGGGGGGTTCCGGTCACTGAGCGACGCGGTGGGCTCAGCCGCCCGCTAATCCGCCGCGGGTGCGCGGACTAGGCCTGCTCGTAGGTGCCGTGGATGACCGCGCGCGCGATCGAGTGCATGAACAGGTTGAAGCCCAGATATGCGGGGCTGGCGTCCTCGCCGATCTCCAACTTCTCCTGGTTCACCGCATGAACCACCACGAAATACCGGTGCGGGCCGTGCCCGGCTGGCGGGGCGGCGCCCACATAGCGTCGGATACCGGCGTCATTGCGCAGGGTCAGCGCATCGCCGGGCAGGACCGAACCGTCACCAACCCCGGTGGGCAGATCGGTGACCGTGGCCGGCAGGTTCGCCACCGCCCAGTGCCAGAAACCCGACGCGGTCGGCGCATCCGGGTCGAACACCGTGACGGCGAAACTACGGGTCTGCTCCGGGAAACCCGACCAGCTCAGTTGCGGCGACAGGTCCTCGCCGCCGGCTCCCATGATGCCGCTGACCTGAGCCATGGTCAGCGGCTTGCCGTCGGCGATATCGGAACTGGTCAGCGCAAAGCCGGGCAACTTCGGTAGGAAGTCATAGGGGTTATCGGGAAATGCCATGGCAGATGGTCCTCGTCTCGTCCGGTCAGCAGTTTCTCAAGAAATTTTCGAGCACCCGGGCACCGAACTGCAGCGCATCCACCGGAACGCGTTCATCGACACCGTGGAATAGCGCCGCGAAGTCCAGCTCCGGCGGCAGTCGCAGCGGAGCGAAGCCGAAGCATCGAATCCCCAGCTCGGCAAAGGCTTTCGCGTCCGTGCCACCGGAGAGCATATAGGGCACGATACGTGCCTCCGGGTCGGCGGCCAGCAGCGCGGCGTTCATCGAGTCGACGAGGTCACCGTCAAAATCGGTCTCATAGGAGCCCAGCTCGGAGATCCATTCGCGGGTGATGCCCGGACCGATCAGTTCGTCGATCTCGCGCTCGAAGGCCCCCTGGCGGCCGGGCAACACCCGGCAGTCGATCACGGCCTCTGCCGTCGCCGGGATCACGTTGGCTTTGTAACCCGCCTTGAGCATGGTCGGGTTGGCGGTGTCGCGCAGGGTGGCGCCCACGATCCGGGCGATCGGTCCGAGTTTGGCGATCGCACCCTCAAGATCGGGTGAATCGATATCGAAGGTATAGCCGGTCTCCTCGCTGACTGCGGCGAGGAACGCTGCGACGGATTCGGTCAGGATCAGAGGGAATTGGTGACTTCCGATCCGGGCGACCGCCGACGCGATCGCGGTGACCGCGTTGTCGTCGTGAATCATCGAGCCGTGCCCGGCCCGGCCGCGCGCGGTCAGCCGCATCCACAGCAGGCCCTTCTCGGCGGTCTCGATCAGGTACAGCCGGCGCTCACCGCCGTCGCGGCGAGGCAGGGTGATCGAGAAGCCACCAACCTCGCCGATGGCCTCGGTAACGCGCGCGAACAAATCGGGCCGATTCTTCACCAACCACTGGGCCCCGTATTTCCCGCCACTCTCCTCGTCGGCGACGAACGCGAACACCAGATCCCGCGGCGGGACGATGCCGGCCCGCTTGAAGTGACGGGCGACGGCCAGCATCATCCCGCACATATCCTTCATATCGACCGCGCCGCGGCCCCACACGTAACCGTCGGATACCGCGCCGGAGAACGGGTGCACACTCCAGTCCGCGGCCTCAGCCGGAACGACGTCAAGGTGTCCGTGGATCAGCAGCGCCCCGCGGGTGGCGTCGGCACCGGGCAGCCGGACGAAGACATTGCCGCGGCCGGGGGCACCGGATTCCAGGTACTCCGGGGAATAGCCGACCTCGCGGAGTTGCTCGGCCACCCAGTGGGCGCACTCCGCCTCCCCCCTAGTGGTCTCCAGCTCACCGGTATTAGAAGTGTCGAACCGGATCAGGGCGCTGACGAGCCCCACTACCTCGTCCGCCGGATCAGTCACGGCTCCTTTCCTACCATTGACCCGGGCAAAGGCTGACCGGAAGCTCCGGTACCACATCTTTATCTCAAACCACATTTACAACACGCGTCTCATGGGGTTCTATTTACCGATGATCAATAGGTGGGGAGCCGCGGCCCTGGTGTGCCTGTCCGCTTCGGGTTGCGCGACCACCACCGTCGGCACCGCCACACCGGCGGCCCAGGCGCCGCTGACCACAGCGGAGATGCTACCCACGCTGCTGCTGCCTGCAGCCGACGTCGGTTCGGCGCTGTCCGGCGGCGAGCTGATCGTCACCCGCGACGTCACCGCACTCTGGGACGACAGTGCCCACTTCGACGCTGACGCCGGTGGCCCCGGCTGCCTTGCCGTGGCAGGCGCGGCCCAACAGGGCGTCTACACCGACAGCGGCTGGGCCGCACTACGTGGCCAGGTGCTCCGCGAGCCACCGACCACCCCTGCCTGGTCGCATTACGCCGTCCAGGCCGTGGTGTTGTTCCCCACCGCGAGAGCCGCTGACGACTTCTATGCCAGATCCCGCGACAGTTGGGCCGAATGTTCCAACCGGGAACTGGCCTACGCCCAGCAACTGGCTCCGGATCAGCTGTGGTCAGTCGGTCCGATCAGTACCGACAACGAGGTACTGGCGGTCTCGCGGGAACAGCGCAGCCCGCAGCACTGGTTCTGCCAGCGCGCCCTGACGGTGCACAGCAATGTCGGAGTGGACGTGGAGGCGTGCAGCCTTGATGGCGCAACCTCAGCCGCTGCCGCGATAGCCCACGCGATCGCCGACCGGCTACCGAGTGCCTAGCGGTCCCAAACCTGCTGGGTTTGGGGCGACGCACGCCGATCCGTTAGCCTAAGCTGCCCTGGCATCCAGGGCACCCGGGTCCGAGTGGCGGAATGGCAGACGCGCTAGCTTGAGGTGCTAGTGCCCTATTAACGGGCGTGGGGGTTCAAGTCCCCCCTCGGACACCAGAGTTGATCAGTCAGGTATCCCCGGGACCACTTCTGCTGACGTACCGTGAACGGGTGCCACGTCAGGTGCTGTTCCTCTACAACGACCCCACGGCGCCAGAGGCGCTGCTGGGTGAGGCGTTCGCCGACTCAGGTTTCGACTGCAGCACCTTCGAGGTGGTGGAGCGCGAGCGTCCCGATGATCCGGTCGTCGAAGTCACCTTCCCGGACCCGACCCGCTACGACGTGATCGTGCCACTGGGCGCCAGATGGTCGGTCTACGACGAGCGGCTCACCTGGATTGCCGAAGAGATGGAGATGGTGCGTACCGCCGCGGCCGCCGGCGTCGGCGTACTCGGGGTCTGCTTCGGCGGACAGCTGGTGGCGGGCGCGCTCGGCGGCACGGTGAGTCGCTCACCGGAGCCGGAGATCGGCTGGCACGAGGTACACAGCAGCGACCCGGCCCTGGTGCCGGACGGTCCGTGGTTCCAGTGGCATTTCGACCGCTTCACCCTCCCGCCCGGTGCTGTCGAGGTGGCCCGAAATAGCTGCGCCACACAGGCTTTCGTGCATGGCACGGCGATGGGCCTGCAGTTTCACCCAGAGGTCGACCTTGGCCTGCAGGAGCGCTGGATCAGCGAGGATCACGGTGGCGATATCGCTCGGCTGGGCCTGCGGACTGAGGATGTTCGAGCCCGCGGCGCCGTCCAACTCGACGATGCGGCCCGGCGGCTACGGCTACTGGTGAGCGGCTTCCTCGGCATGCTCGAGCAGAGTCAGCGCCCCGGCAACTCCGCGCGGTAGCGCTGCTGCCGGCGCCGGGCTCAGAGCACCCCGGGCGCGGGATCGTGGCCGAGTTGATGTGCCAGTGCGTCGGAGACCGTCGAGGACCGGAACCGGTGGCCCAGCGCGTTCAGCGTGCCGGCCCGGACCCGTTGGCTGGCTTCCGCCAACTCGATCGCACCCTGCTTTCCCAGCAGGAGTCGCGGACCGATCGACGGTACCGGCAGCAGTGCAGGCCGACGCATCGTCGCGGCCAACGCTGTGGTGTACTCGGCGTTGCGGACGGGTTCTGGCCCGACGGCGTTGACCGGGCCGGTGAGCCTGGTGTCATACAGGGCGCGGTAATAAATGTCGAGCAGATCGTCGATGCCGATCCAGGACAGCCATTGCTTTCCACTGCCGAGTCGACCACCGAGGCCCGCCGCGAACAGCGGCCGCAAGAGCTTCAGCGTTCCTCCGGCAGCGGCCTGCACGATCCCGGTTCGCACCTGAACCACCCGTAGACCGGCATCGGCGGCCGGTGCGGTGGCAGCTTCCCATTCGGCGACGACGTCGGCGAGGAACCCATCGCCGCGGGGGCTGTTCTCATCGAGCAGGGTGTCACCGCAGTCATATCCGTAGAAGCCGACGGCCGAGGCGCTGACGAAAGCCCGCAACCCGTTGCCGGAGGCCGCCGCGACCTCGGCCAGACGCCGCGTCGGTTCGACGCGGGAGTCCACGATCGCACGCCGGTGCGCCTCGGTGAACCGGCCTGCGATGGACTCACCGGCCAGATGGATGAGCGCGTCCACACCATCGAGCAGATCAGCGGCGGGTTGGTGTGGGTCCCAACGTCTTTCGTCAGCGGTGAGCGGATCGCGACGAACCAGTCTGATCACCCGGTGGCCACCGGTGCTCAGCATGGCCGCCAGTGCGGTTCCGACCAGACCCGATGAGCCGGTCATGGCGATCACCAGCGAACCGGCACCGGCCGCATCCCGGTGTGCAGCGAGGTCCTCGGCAAGTTGGCGATGCCGGTAGGCGAACGTCGACCGCAGCATCGCCCCCGGAACGGTGGTGTCGACCGCATCCTGGACGCGGGTGGTCCCGCCGCCGGCGTCACTGTAGCTATGGGTATGCCGCCACCAACCAATGACCCTGGGCGGCAGCGTCATCAGGCCGTCGGAGGAGAGCACATCACGGAACTGGTAGGGCGGGTCATAGCCGGCCGGGTCATGCTGGGCGATCCAGCGCAGACCGCCGGGGAGCCCGAGGATCGCTCGCCCATCAGCCAGCGATTCAGTTTCCTTAACCACCCGCATCGGCTGCCAGGGCGGCACCAGCCGACGCATCGCTCCCGGCCTGGTGTGCCAGGCGAACACCTCATCGAGCGGGTGATCAACGGTGCTGGCGTACGTGATACTCACGTCGTGATACTCACGTCGTGGCGGTCGCGCCGGTGGGGGTCACTGGTCGTCGCGCTTAGCGGCGATATCGCCGGACTCTGCCGCGATTGTCTGCTCATCGACGATGTGGATTGACGCATCTTCGGCGGATTCGGAGTACTCCGGTTCGTCATCGCTGGGCATGTCGTACTCCGGTTCGTCGTGAACCAGTTCCGCGGGATGGTCTTCTGCCATGACGAACGGATCGTCGTCGTCGGTCAGCTCCCGGGTTGATTCGGCACGTTCGGTGGAATCGATGACCTCAGCAGTCTCGGCGTCCGCGATGAAGGGCGGATCGGACTCCTCAGCGTGATCGGCGTGATCGGCCAGCCCGTCAAGCCTGCGGTCTTTTCGCTCGCGAACGGCGTCGACGACCAGGAGAGCCACACCCAGCGCGCTGGCCCCGATACACACCCACGCGACCAGCCCATTGCTGGTGACGACCGCTGTCACCAATGCGGCCAGGCCGATCACCGCCATGACCAACGCAACGATCAGCATCGAACAGCCTCCCGCGGCATTAAGTGGTGTCCCGTGGATCGGATCAGCGCTGATCCCCCGTCAGGGGAATCCCCCATCGGAGAAATGCTAGCGCCACCCCTACTGATACTGCCCGTACCCGCCCTCGCCGGCGTCGGCAGGCGCGGCCGAACTGCGCTGGCCCAACTCTTCGAGCTGAGATTCCAGGTAGGTCTTCAAGCGGGTGCGGTACTCGCGCTCGAAGGTGCGCAGCTGCTCGAGGCGCCCCTCCAGTACGGTGCGCTGCTGGTTGATGGTGTTCATGAACTCGGTGTGCTTGCGCTCGGCGTCGGCCTGCAGGAAGTCAGCCTTCTCATAGGCCTGCCGCAGCTGAGACTCGGAACGGGTCTGGGCATCGGTGAGAGTGGCATCAGCGCGCTGCTGGGCCTCGGTGACCGTGGTCTCGGCGAGTTGGCGAGCCTCGAACACGATCTGCTCCGCGTCGGCCCGGGCATCGGCCACCATCTTGTCCGCCTCGGCGATGGCCGTGGAGGTGAGTCGGTCGGCGGTGTCCTGCGCGAGGCTCAGCACCCGGGTGGCCTTGAGGGCCTGCTCCTCGCTGAGTTGCATACTCCGCTCTCCGACGACGGCGACCTCCGCCCCCGACTGGGCCGCCACCTCCGGCTGGTAAAGCGGGATGGCCTGGGTGGACTGCACGCCGCCACTGCGGCCCGAACCCAGCTCGGAGTCAAGTTCGCTGACCCGCTGACGCAGATCGGCGTTCTCCTCCACGAGCCGGGTGAGTTCGCCCTCGACCAGATCGAGGAACGCGTCGACCTCGTCCTCGTTATAACCACGCTTCCCGATGGGAGGCTTGCTGAAGGCCACATTGTGCACGTCGGCCGGTGTAAGTGGCATTCCCTGCCCCTTCCGATCTTGGAGGGCGGGATCAACCGCCTGACAGTGTCGAACGCGCCCTGCGTTCGCAGTTCCGTACTGTAACTGCCGCCCATCCTGTCACACCAGACCCGCCGGTTGCATCCGACCGACTAATTAAGGGCGATTTTCAAGATTGCGCCCCACCGGCCCGGATCTGCCCGGCCGGGCTCAAGTAGCCGCCCCGAAAGCCAGCTGCATACCGATGAACGCCAGCAGGAGCAGCACCATGATGGAGAAATCCAGGCGTACCGCGCCGATGGTCAACTGCGGGATGACCCGCCGCAGCAGGTTCACCGGCGGGTCGGTGACGGTCATGATCGCCTCAAGGACGACCACGGTGGCTCCGCGCGGGTGCCAGTCACGGCTGAACGAGCGGATGAACTCCACGACAATCCGGGCGATCAGCAACAACCAGAACAGGAACAGCGCAAAACCAACGACTTCAAATACGAGCGCCACCTGGAGCCGGTCCTTACTAGCAGCGAATGGGACGATTGCCGAACATGGTCACAGGCGACCAGTCGCGGCTTTCGATCAGCCTACCGATCACGTGGGGAGCCCGCCCCGGAGACCACTGGTCGGGATCACTGGTAGCTGTAGAAACCCGCTTCGGCGATCCGGCGGCGCTCATCGGCACTGACATCGACATCGGCCGGTGCCAGCAGGAACACCTTGGTCGCGACCTTGTCGAAGGATCCGCGCAGGGCGAAGGCCAGGCCTGCGGCGAAGTCGACCAGGCGCTTGGCGTCGGCGTTGTCCATCGAGACCAGGTCCATGATCACCGGTTGACCGTCGCGGAACCGCTCACCGATGGTGCGGGCCTCGTTGTAATCCTTGGGCCGCAGGGTGGTGATCTTCGATAGCGGACTGCCCTCCTCGAACAGCAGTGCCATCCGGCGCGGGTCCATCGCCAGTGCGCCGCGGGTCGAGCCACGCAGCGCGCCGAAACGGGACGACCGCGGCATGTCATTGAATTCGCGGGGGCGCATGCGGGAATCGTCGCCGTAGCCGACGCGGTAGCCGCCGGTGGGCGGGTAGTCCGGGCCGCGCTCGTCCCCGTAGCCGGAACCGAAGTCGCGGGGATCGCGCTCGTCGTAACGGCCGCCCTCGTAACCGGCCTCATAGCCGTCGGTGGCGAATCGCTCACCACCACGCGAGAAACCGCGGCCACGGCCGGCGCCATCGCGGTCGTCTTCGTAGTACTCATCGTCATAGTCATCTATCGGCGCCATACCGAAGTAGGCCTTGACCTTATGGAGAGTGCTCATCCGCGTGACCCTTCCGAAGCTTCAACTTTGGTATCTGTGAATGTGGGTGCTTGTGTTAGGTAAGTGACTGGAGTGACTACTCAGGGAGACGTTAAAGGACGTTGGCCCATTAACGCTGTACCGACACGCACACACGTGGATCCGTGTCGCACCGCGGCTTCCAGATCCTCTGACATCCCGGCGGACAGCCCGGTCGCGGCGGGGTGGTTACGCAGGACGCGGCGGTGCTCGGCGGCAAGAGTGGCGAATGCCGAGTCGGGGTCGGCGCCCAGTGGCGGGATCGACATCAGCCCGACCAACTCAAGGGAGCGGGATTGCGCCACCTGCGCGCAGATCCGGTCCACCTCGCCCGGGTCATTGATGTCCACGCCACCGCGCTCGGGGTCACCGTCGAGAGATATCTGGACGAACACCCTCATCATGCTGGTTCGTCCGTCGGTCATTGCCGCTGCCGTAGCGCTATCGAGCGCGGAGACCACCTTGTCGGTATAGACCGAATGCACCGTATCCGCCCAACGCGCAAGGTTTTTGGCCTTGTTGCTCTGAATCCGGCCGATCATGTGCCAGCGCGCGGGCCCCGACTCCGCCGGGGCACCGACCAGCGTGTCGAACTCCATGATTTTCGCCGCGGCCTCCTGCTCGCGGGATTCACCGAAGGCCCCACAACCGAGTCTCCAGAGAATCGCCACGTCACCGGCCGGGAAGAATTTGGTCACCGGCAGCAGGGTGATCTCGTCCACCGCGCGGCCGGCGGCCTCCGCCGCGCGATTGAGGCGGACGCGGATGGCCGTCAGGGAGGTGGTCAGCTCCGCCACCCGGGGGTCGGACATGTTCATTGGATCCGTCATTGCATCCATATCAGCGATGCCAGCCGCCCGGTCGGCGCGTCGCGGCGGTGGCTGAACAACGTCGGGTCAGCGGCGGTGCACCGCGAGTCGACGTCAATGGCGGTCACTCCGGCCCCGAACAGCTGGCGAGCGATACCGGCTCGCAGATCCAGCGCCGGGGTGCCACCCGCGGTGGTGGCGCGACTTCCCGGCAGCCCGGCCTCGACGTCGGCGGCCATCGCCTCGGGCACTTCGTAGTTGGCCCCGCTGACCGCGGGGCCCAGCAGTACGGAGACGTCCGCGGTGCGGGCTCCCGCGGCCAGCATCGCCTCCAGCGTGCGCAGCACCACACCCCTGGTCGCCCCCACCCGTCCGGCATGCGCGGCGCCCAGGACTCCGGCGCGTGAATCGGCCATCAGCACCGGCACGCAATCCGCGGTGACCACGGCCAGCGCCAGCCTCGGGGTGGTGGTCACCAGGGCGTCGGTGGCGTCGAATGCGTCGGCGCGGGGCGCATCGACGAACTCGACGTGATCACCGTGCACCTGGTTCATCCAGACCACCCGGTCGGCCGGCAGTCCGATGGCGGCGGCGAGCCGGTTGCGGTTTGCCGCCACCGCTGCCGGGTCATCACCGACATGATCGCCGAGATTGAACGTGTCGAACGGTGGCGCTGAGACTCCGCCGGCCCGGGTGGTGGTGACACGACGGACGCGAACGCTCACGGGGCCGACTTGCCGCGGCGACTATCAGTGCCGCATAAATGGGGGCACATCGACGTCGTCGTCATCGTCGCCATATGCCGACGAGCCGTTGGTGTGGACCGGCACGCCCACCGACTCCCGCTGGTCGACAGGGTCGAACAGCGCTGAGGTCAGCGTGCCGGCCGATCCCGGCGCGATGGTGTGGGTGGTGATCACGGAGGCCGAACCGGCCGGCGCACTCGCACCGTTGCCGATGATGATCGGCCTGCGGTTCGCACCGCTGGCATCGAAGCCGGCGGCGATCACCGTGACTCGCACCTCATCGCCGAGCGAATCGTCGATGACGGTGCCGAAGATGATGTTGGCCTCCGGGTGGGCCGCGTCCTGCACCAGCGAGGCGGCCTCGTTGATCTCGAAGAGCCCGAGGTCGCTGCCGCCGGCGATCGATATCAGCACACCCTGGGCACCTTCCATCGAGGCCTCCAGCAGCGGGGAGTTGATCGCGGTCTCGGCGGCCTTGAGCGCCCGGCCCTCGCCACGGGATGAGCCGATGCCCATCAGTGCGGTGCCTGCGCCGCTCATGATGCCCTTGACGTCGGCGAAGTCGACATTGATCAGACCCGGCGTGGTGATCAGGTCGGTGATGCCCTGAACACCGTTGAGCAGGACCTCATCGGCGCTCCGGAAGGCATCCATGAGCGAGACTCCGGAATCGCCCATCTGCAGCAGGCGGTCATTGGGAATCACGATGAGCGTGTCGCAGCTCTCGCGCAGCGAAGCGATCCCGGTATCGGCCTGATTGGAGCGGCGCTTGCCCTCAAACGAGAACGGTCGAGTCACCACTCCCACCGTCAGGGCGCCCAGCTTGCGCGCGATGTTGGCCACGACCGGTGCGCCGCCGGTGCCGGTGCCGCCACCCTCGCCGGCCGTAACGAATACCATATCCGCCCCGCGCAGCAACTCCTCGATCTCGTCCTTGGCGTCCTCGGCCGCCTTGCGGCCCACGTCGGGGTCGGCACCCGCACCCAATCCACGGGTGGAGTCGCGGCCGACGTCGAGTTTGACGTCGGCGTCACTCATCAGCAGCGCCTGGGCGTCGGTGTTGATGGCGATGAACTCAACACCCTTCAGGCCCTGTTCGATCATCCGGTTGACGGCATTGACGCCGCCACCTCCGATTCCAACGACCTTGATGACGGCGAGGTAGTTATGTGGGGGGGTCATCGGCGTGGTCTTCCTCCGTGGTCGGACTCGGGTGCGAAACGACTCCTCGGGCCAACCCTCAACCTCAACCTGAGGCTTAGAGTTATGTCAAGTTGTCGCGTAGTCAGAACGGTATGACCGGCACGCACCGGATTGGGGATGCGCGCCCGCGTGTCGCGCGCCGAATTTCGCGCGCCGCGCGCTATTTGACCGTCGGCAGGTCGGGACTCGACACGTCGTACACGCGGCCGGGCTGGGTCAGCAGGGCGGCCAGCTTTTCGGCCTTCTCGCCGGTGCGGTCGGTAGTCCCCCACACCACGGTCCGACCGTCCGCAAGCGTCAATGTCACCGACGAGACCGACGGCGCGGCAACCCGACTCACCTGCGCCACCACCTCCGGTCGCAGCGCCGTCATCACCTGCAGCGCGGCCTTGGTCGGCGGATCGGCCGGACCAGGATGCTCTACCTCGATATAGGGCAGTCCCGGTGGCGGCGGGGCCGTCGCGAAGTCCACGCCATCGCGGTCGAACAGGTGCGGCCCGTCCGGAAAGTCCTTCACCACCAGGGGAATACGCTCGACGATGCCGATCCGCAGCGTCGAGGGGTACTCGCGCTGCACCCGGGCGCTGGCGACGCGTCGGATACCGGCCACCCGGTCTGCCACCGCGTCGGTGTCGATCTGGAGCAGTGGCGTGCCCAATCGGACCTGGGCAGCATCGACCACCTCCTCCCGGGTCACCGTCCCGACCCCGATCACGACCACCGACCGTGCCGACATCGCCGGCGTGAAGTACAGCACCAGGGCCAGTGCGATGCTGGCCGCTGCGAGCACGATCGACCAGATGATGAGCCGCAGGCCCTTGACGCTGCGCGCCGTGAGTCGCTTGGGCTCCGTTACGACCTGACCGCGGGCCTTGCGCTTGGCTTCGCGACGCGCATGTTCGATCGCCGTGGCGCGCTGCTGGGCTACCCGGCGCTCGGCCCGCTCCCGGCGCTCTCGGCGCCGGGGGCCCTCGGTGTCTTCGGCGGGCTCGTCTTCGGCGGGCTCGTCTTCGGTTGGCTCGTGCTCGGGCGGCTCAGCTTCAGGCGGCTCGTGCTCGGACAGCCCGGGCTCGGACACCGCCACCTCGATGTCGCTGGTGTCATCGGGGTCGGCGTCGGGCACCTCGTCGTTCGGTGTCTCGGTCACTGGAGACGTCCCGGCCCGGCCTTAGCGCGCAGGGCCGAGATGATCTCCGGGCCCAGCAGGGTCACATCGCCGGCGCCCATCGTGACCACCACGTCGCCCGGTCTGGCCGCCGCGGCCACCTTCGCGGCGACGGCGGAGAAATCCGGCTCGTAGTGCACCCGGACGCCGACGTGCTCGGCGATGGTGGCGCCGCTGATCCCGGCCAGCGGCTGTTCGCGGGCGCCATAGACGTCGAGCACGAAAACCTCATCCGCACCCTCCAGGGCGTGGGCGAATTCGCGCGCAAAAGTCTTTGTGCGCGAATACAAGTGCGGCTGGAACACGACGATACTGCGCCCGCCGATGATGGTCGAGTGACCTGTGGGGTCCTGTTGGGCGATCGCGTGCAGTGCCGTCAGAGCAGCCCGCACCTCGGTCGGATGATGGGCGTAGTCGTCGAAGACCCGCACCCCATCGGCGGTGCCCACCAGTTCGAAACGTCGGCGCACGCCCTCGAACCCGGCCAGCCCGTCGAGCACCTCATCGACCTGCGCGCCGGCCTCGGTGGCGGCCAGCACAGCGGCCAGTGCGTTGAGCGCCATGTGCCGACCGGGCACCGCAAGACGCATCGTTCGCGGCTGGGACTCAGCGGCAAGCCGGATGTCGGCAACCGCACCGGTTCCGTGCTGCTCCCAGTTGACCAGCTGTCCGGCCAGGCCGTCGGCCGGCCCACTGCCGTAGCGCAATACCCGCACGCCGCGGGCGGCACCTCGTTCGGACAGGGCCACCGCACCCGGGTCGTCGGCGCACACCACCAACGCCCCCCCGGGCCTCAGCCGCTCGACGAATGCGTCGAACACCGCGGTGTAGGCCTGCGGACTGCCGAAAAAATCGAGGTGGTCGACGTCGATATTGGTGACCACCGCGACGTCGGGTGCGTACTCCAGCAGCGAGCCGTCGCTCTCGTCAGCCTCGGCAACGAACACCTCACCGCTGCCATGGTGGGCGTTGGTGCCTGCCTCACCCATATCGCCGCCGACGGCGAAGGAGGGATCGAAGCCGCAGTGTTGCAGCGCCACGATGAGCATCGACGTCGTCGTGGTCTTGCCGTGGGTGCCGGTCACCATCAGCGTGCGGTAACCGGCCATCAGCATGGCCAGTACCGACGGGCGCAGGATCACCGGAACCGCACGGCGGCGGGCTTCCACCAACTCGGGGTTGCTCTTCGGGATGGCGGCGTGGGTGGTGATGACTGCCGTCGGTCCGCCGGGAAACACGTCGAGATTGGCCGCGTCGTGGCCGATGCTGATCTGGGCACCCCTGGCCCGAAGCGCCGCCACGCCGCGCGATTCCTTGGCGTCCGAACCCGACACCAGCCCGCCGCGGTCGAGCAGGATGCGGGCGATTCCGGACATGCCCGCCCCGCCGATACCCACCAGATGAACTCGCTGCAGTTCGGGCGGCAACCCCTGGGAACGATTCATCGGCGGGCTGTCCGTTCCGCCCGCGCCACATCCAGAACGATCTCAGCGACCCGCTGCGCG
>NZ_JAEMSG010000005.1:13383-38325 GCF_016462945.1 Mycolicibacterium sp.
AACGAAGGCCGGGGTCAGGTCCGCATCGTCGACCAGTAGTCCGCCGCCGGCCTGAACCACCGGCAGGGCATTGAGGCGCTGCTCGCCGTTGCCGATCGGCAGCGGAACGTAAACGGCTGGCAGACCGACTGCGGACACCTCGGCGACCGTCATCGCGCCGGACCGGCAGATGGCCAGGTCGGCCGCGGCGTAGGCGAGATCCATCCGATCCAGGTATCCCACCGCGAGATAGGGCGGATCGCCGACGCGGGGCGTCCGCAATTCCAGGGTGTTGGCCGGGCCGTGTGCGTGCAGCACCGATACGCCGGCGGCGGCCAGATCCGCCGCGGCGGCCGAGACCGCACGGTTGATCGACACCGCGCCTTGCGAGCCGCCGAAAACCAGTAGTACCCGGGCATCATCGGCGAGGCCGAAATGGGCACGTGCCTGCGCGCGCAGGGCCATCCGGTCCAGGCCGGTGATGGAAGCGCGCAGCGGCATGCCGACCACCTCGGCCCGGCGAAGTCCCGATCCAGGAACCGCGGCCAGCACCCGGCGGGCGATTCGGGCACCGATCCGGTTTGCCAGCCCGGCACGCGCGTTTGCCTCATGGACCACCACCGGCACCGCCGGTGATCGGCGCGCCGCCAGATAGGCCGGCACTGCGACGTATCCGCCGAAGCCCACCACCACATCCGCGCGCGCGTCGTCGAGCACGGCCCGGGTCTGCCGGATGGATGTTCGGATCCGCCACGGCAGTCTGATGAGGTCGGCGTTGAGCTTGCGCGGCAACGGCACCGGGGTGACGAGCCGCAGCTGATAGCCGCGCTGGGGCACCAGCCGGTTCTCCAGGCCCCGCGTGGTGCCGAGGGCCGTGATACGGACGCTGGCGTCCAACGCGATCAAGGCGTCGGCGACAGCCAGCGCGGGTTCGACGTGCCCGGCGGTGCCGCCGCCGGCAACAACGACCGACAGGATTTCGACCTGGGGTGCGCGCCCGGTGCTGTCCCCGCTACCTGAGTCGCCGCGGCCCAATCCGCTACCTGAGTCGCCGCGGCCCAATCCGCCGTCGACCCCAGAGACATTCACCCGTGACGCTGACCTTCCAATGTGCGGGACCGCCGCGACTGGCCGGTCCCGTGTTGCGCCTTACCCTTCGCGGCCGTGGCGCGCCGCCGTTGCGAGGCGCCTCCATGATGCCCCGCGGCGCTCGTGGCTGACGCCCTGCCCCGCTCGCGGGGGTCTTCACGATTGCGCGCCTGCCGCTTGGCTGACTTCTTCGCCGGTTTGGCCGACTTGGCCGGCTTCGCGGGTTTTGGGATCCGATCCTGCGAGCGCAACCGGTCGCGCAGAGCCTCCACCCGGGTGGGCAGGTACGGCTCAGGCAGTGGGAGGCGCAGCAGTCGGTTCATCTTATCGCCGCGGCCCGCTCGCAGCGCCGCGACCGCATCGGGTTCATGACGGGCCGCGTTCGCCATCAGACCGACCATGAATAGCGTTGTTGCCGTGGATGTTCCGCCGGCGGAGATCAGCGGCAGTTGGATTCCGGTGACCGGAAGGAGCCCGACCACATAGCCGACATTGATGAATACCTGACCGATCACCCACGCGGTCGCGGTGGCCGTCAGCAGGCGCAGGAACGGGTCGGCTGATCGCTTGGCGATCCGCATGCCGGTGTAGGCGAACAGGCCGAACAGGGCCAGCAGCCCGAAGGCACCGATGAAGCCGAGCTCCTCCCCGACGATCGCGAAGATGAAATCATTGTGCGCATTGGGCAGGTAGTTCCACTTCGCGGTGCCCTGCCCGAGTCCGTCACCGAAGACACCACCATTGGCCAGCGCGAACTTGGCCTGACGGGCCTGGTAACCGGCGCCCTGGGTGTCGGCGCCGGGGTCCAGCCAGGACCGCACCCGGTCGGACCGATACCCCTCGGAGACTGCCAGCAGGGCGGCGGCCGCCATCCCCGCGAGCAGCGAGCTGACGAACACCTTCAGCGGCAGGCCGGCGAACCAGAGCAACGCGAGCAGGATGATGCCTAACGACACGGTCTGGCCGAGGTCGGGCTGAACGACGATCAGCGCCAACGCGATCACCGCCGCCGGGATCAGCGGAACCAGCATCTCGCGCAGTGAGGCCCGCTCCATGCGCCGAGCGGCCAGCAGGTGCGAGCCCCAGACCGCAAAGGCGATCTTGGTGAGCTCGGAGGGCTGCATGGACAGACCGCCGATCACGAACCAGCCGCGGGTGCCGTTGGAGACGTGACCGATATCGGGGATCAGCACCATGACCAGCATCACGATGGTGACCGAGAAGGCTAAGAACGCGGTGCCGCGCATGAAGCGGACCGGCAGGCGCAACGCGAACCAGCACGCGAACAGACCCACCGCCGCCCAGAGCAGTTGACGCAAGAAGATCGACCACGGGGAGCCGTCTTGATCGTAGGAGTGCACGCCGGAGGCCGACAGCACCATGATCAACCCCAGCGTGGTCAGCAATCCCGCGACCGAGACCATCAGGTGGAACGAGGTCATCGGCCGGGATAACCAGTCACCGAACCTTTTGTGCGGATAGAACTTCGGCACTGCCGCTGCGGGAACTGACCCGGCGGCCTCTGCAGGTTCGGCATCGGTCGCCCCGGTGTCCCGGCGCATCAGCCGGGACAACACGTTGCCCACGCCGCTACCGCGCCGCGGCGCGAACCGCAGCCGCGAACGCATCCCCACGGTCGCCGTAGCCGGCGAACTGGTCGAACGACGCGCCGGCCGGGGCTAACAGCACCGTATCGCCGGGACGCGCCAGGCTGGCCGCCGCGGCGACGACCTCGGTCATCACCCGCAGTCCCAGGCCAGGGCCGGCAGCTTCGATCATGCGAGTCCCACTAGCACCACCCGACTCGTTGGTCTCATGCATCCCAGCATCCTCCCGCGTCCTCACCTCGATGACCGGGACATCGGGCGCGTGTCGCGATAACGCCTTGGCAAACGCCGCGCGGTCGCGCCCGATCAGCACCACGCCGGCCAACCGGTCAGCGATCCGCGCCACCGCATCATCGACGGATGTGCCCTTGAGCAGGCCACCAGCCACCCAGACCACACGCCGGAAGGCCAGGATCGAGGCCTGCGCGGCGTGCGGGTTGGTGGCTTTGGAGTCGTCGACATAGCGCACCCCGCCGATCACGCCGACCGCTTCGGCCCGGTGCCGACCGACCTGGAATCCGGCGAGCGCAGCGGCGATCGCGGCGGCGGGCACGTCGACCGCGCGGGCCAGGGCGGCCGCGCCGAGCGCGTCGAGCACACCGACCGGACCGGCCACCGGAATGGATCCGACCGGGGCCAGCGCCAGATCTTCGGCAAACGCGCGGTCCACGAGGACACCATCGCGCACGCCCAGTTCGCCGACAGCCGGCTCACCCAGCCGGAACCCGACTTTCACCCCGGCCGCCGCTCCCGGCAGCAGCGCGGTCACCGCCGGGTCATCGAATCCCACCACCGCCACCCGCCCATTGAGAGCACGGGCCTTCGCCGCGGCGTACGCGCGGAAGCTGCCGTGCCAATCCAGGTGGTCCTCGGCGACGTTGAGCACGACACCGGCCTCGGGCCGCAGCGAGGACGACCAGAACAGCTGAAAGCTGGATACTTCGACGGCGAGCAGATCCGACGACTGCGCCAGCGCGTCGAGAACGGGCTCGCCGATATTGCCGCACAGGACCGCAGCACGCCCGTCTGCGATGAGCATGTCGTGCAGCATCGATGTCGTCGTGGTCTTGCCGTTCGTCCCGGTTACCACCAGCCATCGCCGCGGCGCGCCGTAATGGCCGGCCGCATCGAGTCGCCACGCGAGTTCGACGTCACCCCAGATCGGGACACCTGCCGCCGCCGCGGCGGCGAGTACCGGCGCGGTGGGTGGAAAGCCAGGGCTGGTGACTACGAGGTCGAATTGCGCCGCCCGGTCGATCGCGTCGGCCGCACTGATGGTGTCGGCTCCGGTAAGCGCCTGCAGTGCGATGACATTGTCATCGCACACCAGCATGTCCAGATCCCAGGAGGACAGTGCGCTCACCACCGAACGACCGGTGATTCCCGCACCGGTCACCAGGATTCGCGCACCCGGGTTCAGCGGTGAGGTTTCGGCCGGGATGTCAGTCACCGATGGCTCAGTCCCCGACGACTCAATCCCCGACGACTCAATCCCCGACGACACTGAGCCACTCGCTGTAGAACAGCGCAACCCCGAGCCCGCAGGCGATAGCGGTGAGCAGCCAGAAGCGGATGATCACGGTGGTTTCGGCCCAGCCGGCGAGTTCGAAGTGGTGGTGGAAGGGAGCCATCCGGAACACCCGTCGCCCGGTGGTGCGGAAGGCCAGGATCTGCACCACAACCGAGGTGACCTCAGCGACGAACAGCGCACCGAGCACGACTGCGAGCACCTCTGTTCGGCTGGTGATGGACAGCCCGGCGATGATGCCGCCCAGAGCGAGCGACCCGGTATCGCCCATGAAGATCTTCGCCGGAGCGGCGTTCCACCACAGAAATCCGATACACGCTCCGGCAGTGGCCGCGGCGATCAACGCTAGGTCGAGTGGGTCGCGGACGTTGTAGCAGCCTAAGCCCGGAGCCGTGGCACAGGCGTTGCGGAACTGCCAGAAGGTGATCAGCACATAGGCCGCGCTGACCATGGCCATGCAGCCGGCCGCCAGGCCATCGAGACCGTCGGTGAAGTTCACCGCGTTCGACCAGGCGCTGACCACCACGATGACGAACAGCACGAACAGCACCGGCGGCAGTGCCACAGTGGCGATCTCGCGGACATAGGACAATTGGGCGCTGCCCGGGGTGCGTCCGTCGGGATCGGCGAACTGCAGCACCAGAACGCCGAATAACAGTGCGGCGGTAACCTGGCCCACCGTCTTCGCAGTCTTGTTCAAGCCGAGATTGCGCGACTGTCGGATCTTGATCAGGTCGTCGAGGAACCCCACCCCGCCCAGCACCGTCGCCAACCCGAGTACCAAGAGCCCGGAGGCCGAGGGACCCTCCCCGTCCAACACGATTCCGACCAGGTGCGAACCCAGGTAGCCGGCCCAGATGCCGGCCAGGATCGCGACTCCGCCCATTGACGGGGTGCCGCGCTTGGTCTTGTGACTGGGCGGGCCGTCCTCGCGGATCTCCTGGCCGAAGCCCTGCCGGGTGAACAACCGGATCAGCGTCGGAGTCAGCAGGATCGAGACCGCAAGCGAGATGCCGACGGCGACGAGGATCAGTCTCATCCGTGCCCGTCCGGAGGCACGTGGTCGCTGAGCAGCGCATCAGCGATCGCGCCCAGGCCTACCGCCTTGGACGCCTTGACCAGGACCACGTCACCGGGCGCGAGTTCCGCCCGCAGCAGCGCCAGCGCGGCGTCAGTGTCAGCAACCATCGTCGACTCGGACCCCCAGGAGCCCTCCATCACCGCCCCGTGGTGCATGGCGCTCATAGGCCTCCCACTTCCGACGACGACGAGACGGTTGATATCTAATCGCACTGCCAATCGGCCGATGCGGTCATGCTCTGTGATCGAGTCGTCGCCCAGTTCTCCCATCTCGCCGAGAACCGCCCAGCTCCGCTGTCGGGTGCCGCCGGATGGCCGAGACATCGCGGCCAGCGCCTGCAACCCGGCCCGCATGGAGTCTGGGTTGGCGTTATAGGCGTCGTTGATGATCCTCACCCCGTCAGCACGGCTGTGCACCTCCATCCGGTGCCGGGAGGCGGCGCTGGCCTCGGCCAGGGCCGTCGCCACCTGCTGCAGAGTCGCCCCGCATTCGAGCGCGACCGCCGCCGCGCACAGTGCATTGCTCACGTGGTGCTCGCCGTGGAGGGCCAGCTGCACCGCCATTGCGCCCTGGGGGGCGAGCAGCGTGAAACTCGGCCGGGCCAGTTCGTCAAGCATGATGTCCTCGGCGCGCACCTGCGCGGTCTCGGATCGCCCGACCGTCACGACCCGTGCTGCGGTCTGGGCCGCCATCGCGGCGACCACCGGGTCATCGATGTTGAGTACCACCACACCTGAGGCTGGGACCGCCTGCACCAGTTCGGCTTTCGTCGCAGCGATCAACTCGCGTGAGCCGAACTCACCGAGGTGCGCAGTGCCGACGTTGAGCACCACCGCGATGGCCGGCGGTGCGATCCGGGCCAGCGCGGCGATATTGCCGGCATGCCGGGCTGACATCTCCAGCACGAGGAAGTCGGTCCGCTCGGTGGCTCGCAGCACCGTCCACGGGTGGCCGAGTTCGTTGTTGAACGAACCCGGCGGGGCCACCACCTCGCCGAGTGGCCGCAGCACTGCGGCGATCAGGTCCTTGGTAGATGTCTTTCCCGATGATCCGGTGATTCCGACGATCCGCAGCCCACCGGCCACCAGGTCGACGGCCACCGCGCCGGCGAGTCTGGCCAGCGCGCCCAGCACTGCTGCCCCGGACCCGTCGGCGTCGTATTCAAGGACGCCGGCGTGCGCGTCGACAGCCGACGCCGCAGGCGCCACGATCGCAGGCACGCCGACCGGCCTGGCGGCCAGCACGGCCGCTGCTCCCGCCTCGACGGCGGCCCTGGCGAAGTCGTGGCCGTCCGAATGCGCCCCGGGCAGGGCGAGGAAAAGCCCGCCATCAGTGATGGATCGCGAGTCGAACTCGACGGTGCCGGTGACACGCGTCGCCTCAGCATCGGCAGCGCTGATATCGGACAGTCGGCCGCCGACGATCTCGGCTATCCGCGCCAGCGTCAGGTCGATCACCGCGGACCTCCCCGGCCATCGAGGGCGCGGGCCAGTTCGTCACGGTCGTCAAAGGGCCGGGTCCGTCCGCCGCCGGTCTGCCCGGTCTCATGTCCCTTACCGGCGATCACCACCACGTCGCCACGGCGGGCCCAGCCGACGGTATGGACGATCGCCTCGTACCGATCGCCGATCTCGACAACTTCGGCAGCGGGTTCGCGCCGCGCTGCGATGGCCCCGGCCACGATGGCGGCCCGGATCGCGGCCGGATCCTCATCCCGGGGGTTGTCGTCGGTGACGACCACCAGGTCGGCGAGTTCGGCCGCGACCGCACCCATGGGTTCGCGTTTACCGGGATCACGGTTGCCGCCGGCGCCGATTACCACGGCCAGCCTCGACCCCGGCCGGCGCAGGGTTTCCAGCACGGCGCGCAGTGCGCCGGGCTTGTGCGCGTAGTCGACGACGGCCAGGAAGTCCTGACCGCGCTCGATCACCTCGAGGCGGCCGGGAACCGATGCCGTGCACAGTCCGGGCGCGGCCTGTTCGGGTGAGACCCCGATGGCGTCCAGCATGGCCAGCGCCAGCAGTGCGTTGGCGACGTTGTAGCGCCCGGGTAGCCGGATACGCAACCGATGATGCACGCCGGCCGGGTCGACCGCGGTGAACTCCTGAAGACCGCCCCTCGGATCTCCGTCGAGGCTGACGACATCCTCGACTCGCCAATCAGCCGCCGCGCCCTCGGGGCGCCAATCAGCCGCCGCGCCCTCGGCGCTGACGGTGACGGCATCCGCAGTGCGCCGCGCCATCGCCCGGCCCGCCTCATCGTCGACGCACACCACGGCGCGGTGCGCATGCAACGGAGAGGAGGGATCGAATAGTCGCGCCTTGGCGTCGAAGTAGGCTTCCATCGTCGGGTGGAAGTCCAGATGATCGCGGGAGAGGTTGGTGAAACCGCCTACGGCGAAACGGATTCCGTCCACCCGGCCGAGTTCGAGTGCGTGGCTGGACACTTCCATCACCACGGTGTCGACACCTCGCTCTGCCATCACCGCCAGCAGAGCCTGAAGTGCCGGCGCCTCCGGGGTGGTCAGTGCGCTCGGCGCATCCTCCCCGGCGATCCGCACACCAACGGTGCCGATCAATCCCGCAGTCCGGCCCGCCGCACGCAAGCCGGCCTCAATCAGGTGCGCGGTCGTGGTTTTGCCGGATGTGCCGGTCACTCCCAGCACGACGACCCGATCCGACGGGTGTCCGTAGACGTCGGCAGCCAACGCCCCGAGCACCGAACGCGGCACGGGGTGCACCAGGATTGGCACCGGTGCCGGATCGCCGAGCAGGCGGTGAATCACCGCCGCGCCGTCGGCATCGGTGAGCACGGCCACCGCGCCGGCCTCGACGGCCGCGCCGGCGTACTGCGCGCCATGCGTGGATGCTCCGGGCAGCGCGGCGAACAGGTCACCGGAAACCGAGTCCTGAGCGCGCAGCGTGACCCCGCCGATGCGAACGTCGGGCAGGGCCGAGCCGTCGGCGGGAACCGCGCCCACCCGGGCCGCCAGCGTCGGCAACGTCAGGCCAGGGGTGGCTCGGGGCCGCGAGGCACTACGCACCGCCGATCACCTCCCGTCGGCCGTCTGCCCGGTCGGCTAGTCACCCTACCGAGCAGAGGCGCCCCGGTGCCTCAGGCGGCCTGCAGCGTGAGCGGCGGTCCCGGATCCGCTGAGAGCGGGACATTCTCGCGTTGCAGCAGCCAACCGGCGAGGTTGTGGAATAGCGGTGCGGCCGAGTGGCCGGGCGTGCCGTCGGCATTGCGGGACGGTGCGTCCATCATGATGCCGATGACGTAGCGAGGATCATCTGCCGGAGCCATCCCGGCGAAGGTGATCCAGTAGACGTCGTCGTAGTAGCAACCGCAGCCCGGATTGATCTGCTGTGCGGTGCCGGTCTTGCCCGCGACCTGGTAGCCGTCGACGGCGGCGGCCGGGCCGGTGCCCTGCTGCACCCCCATCGGGTCGCGCTGAACGACCGCCCGCAACATAGTGCGAACCGTGCGCGCGGTTTCCGGCGAGACCACCCGGATGCCTTTGGGTTCCGGCTCTTCGGTGCGAGTCCCGTCCGCCGCGATGGTGGCTTTGACAATCCGCGGTGGGATTCGTAGGCCATCGTTGGCGATGGTTTGGTACATGCCGGTCATCTGCAGGAGGGTCATCGAAAGACCCTGTCCGATAGGCAGATTGGAGAATGTACTACCCGACCACTGGTCGATCGGCGGGACAATACCAGCGCTCTCCCCCGGCAGCCTCACTCCGGTGCGCTGGCCGAGTCCGAACTTGCCCAGCATCTCGTAGTAGCGCTGGGGACCGAGCCGCTGGGCGAGCATCAGTGTGCCGACGTTGGAGGACTTACCGAACACTCCGGTAGTGGTGTAGGGCATCAGGCCGTGGCCCCACGCGTCGCGGACGTTGACCCCACCCATATCAATGGAACCGGGTACCGAGAGCACCTCGTCGGGGTTGGTCAGTCCGTACTCGATCACCGAAGCCGCGGTCACCACCTTGTTCACCGAACCGGGCTCGAACGGCGACGTCACCGCCAAGTTGCCGGTCTGCCTGTCGTTTTGTCGTCCGATGTCCTGACTGGGGTCGAAGGTGTTGTCGTTGGCCATGGCCAGCACCTGGCCGGTCTTGGCGTCGAGCACCACCACCGAGACGTTTCTGGCACCGGAGGCGTCCCTGGCCAGCTGGACCTGCTGCTGGACGTAGTACTGGATGTCGTTGTCGAGGGTCAGCTGCACAGTCGATCCGTCGACGGCCTCATGTCGGTTGCGGTAACTGCCCGGGATCACCACGCCGTCCGAGCCCCGGTCGTAGGTGACCGACCCATCGCTTCCGGCCAGCACCGAGTCCATCGACTCCTCGAGGCCCATCAAACCGTGGCCGTCCCAATCGATTCCGCCCACGACGTTGGCGGCCAGTGAGCCGCCGGGGTACTGGCGGATATCCTGACGCTCAGCACCGACCTCGGGGAACTTTTTCGAAATCGCCTCGGCGATACCAGGATCGACCGCGCGCGCCAGATAGACGAAAGTCTCGTTGCTGCGCAGCTTCCGCAGAACACCGGCATAGTCCGGGGAGTTGTTCAGCTTGCCGGAGATGTCTTTGGCGATCTCCTGCAGCCGCTGATCCGGATCGGGCGCCTTCGGTGACTTCTGCTTGGCCTCGGCAAGCTGCTGGCGGATCTTCACGGGCTGGAACGTCAGGGCTCGCGCCTCGGTGGTGAAGGCCAACTCGCTGAGGTTGCGATCGATGATGCTGCCCCGCACCGCCTTTTCGACGTCGGTGACCTTCAGCTGGCCGGCGGACAGAGCGCGCAGACCCGCCGCCTGGGGCACCTGCAGGTTGAACAGCTGCGCCGCCGCCACCATGAGCGCCAGGAAGATGACGACATTGCCCACCCGGTAGCGGTAGACGAACGACGCACTCGACGAATCGGTTTCGGTCACCGCGCGGGTGCGCCGAGCCTTCGCAAACCGGCCTTCCCCGGCAGTCACCGGCTGGGTCGTGCTCGCCCGCACCCGCCCTCGGCGAGCGGTCGAACGCGAAACGGATTTGTCGGCTCGGCTCACTGCGCCGGTCCCATGGGGACTACCCCAGCAGCAACATCGGTCACAGCAGCCACTGTAGGTACTGGAAGTACCACTGGTGCGGCAGGCGCGACCGCCAGCGTGTCACCCGCGGGCAGTGCCGCTGCCGGGCCGGGCAGCGGTGGCGGGCCGGGCAGCGTCACGCCGATGGGCGCATGCGCGACGCCCGGATTTGCCACCGGATATGTCAAAGCCGGGATCAGGACGGGAACCTCCGGGCCAGCCGGCACGGGCACCCCGACAGCCGGCATCGAGCCCGGCAGCGACGGGGTGATCCTTCGTGGCACCTCGGCGGAGGCGCCCGGCTTGGGCACCGGCGGGGCGAGCACGGCCGGCTTGACCGGCGGTGCCGGCGGAGCCGGGTCGGGAAGCTTGGTGTTCAGCGGCGGCGGCGGCGCGCCCGCAGCGGGCTTGGGCATTCCCACGACGATCCAGTTGCCGGCCGGATCCTGGACCAGGTGCGCGGTATCCCTCGATGGGATCATGCCGAGATTGCGGGCCGCATCGGCCAGTGCGGGCGCCGACTGCGCCTCCAACACATCGCGCTCGAGCGCTTCCTTCTGCTGCGCCAGCGCACTGTTGACTTCACGCGCACTGCCGAGCTGATAGGACCGCTGGGCTGAGGCAGTGGACAACCACAGCGTGATACCCAACCCGAGGGCGAGTGCTCCGATAACCAGCATGACGAACGGGATCCGAGCAAGCAACACCTGGGGACGAAGATCCACGCCGTCCAACTTCAGGATCAGCCGCTCCTGCAACGACGGCCGAACAACTTCGGGTGCCTTGGCTTTACGGGCCTTGGATCGAGCCTTGGCCTGAATGCTGCTCTTAGGTCGGGAGGTCCGATCGACCGGCCGCTGCACCGGCGCGCTCTGTGGCCCCTGACGCAGGCCGTGCGACTCACGGGTTGAGCGTGTCCGGCCGCCGCGGGCCGGACCGTCTGCGGGCCGACGCTTGCGGGCGGGCGCCTCGGCGGGGCGGCGCTTGCGGGCCGAGGCGTCGGCACGTCGTCGGCGTGCGGGCGCGACCTTGGCTGTCGGGGTCTGGCCGCGACCCGCGGGGCCGTCTGCCTTGCGGCCGATCTTCATCAGGTGTCCTCTCTGTGGCCGACGCCGTGAGCACGTTGGATGGCGCGCAGTCGAACCGGTGCGCTGCGCGGGTTGCGTTCGATCTCGGCGTCGTCGGCACGCTCGGCACCCCGGGTGAGTGCGACGAACCGGGGCTCATGCCCGGGAAGCTCCATCGGCAGACCCTCCGGTGTGCGCGAGGCGGTCGCCGCGGCGAAGGTGGTCTTGGCGATGCGATCCTCAAGAGACTGGTAGGCCATCACGACGATCCGCCCACCCGGCCGCAGTGCGGCCAACGCCGCCGGCAGGGCCGCGGCCAGCGAATCCAACTCCGCATTCACCGCGATCCGCAATGCCTGGAAGGTGCGCTTGGCGGGGTGCCCGCCCGTCCGCCGAGCCGGAGCGGGTATCGCGTCGTAGAGGATCTCCACGAGTTCCCCGGTTCGGGTCAGGGGTTGGCGTTTGCGCCGCTCGACGATGAACCCGGCGATACGGGAGGCGAATTTCTCCTCACCGAAGCGACGCAGAACATCGGTCAACCCGGAACGGTCATAGGTGTTGAGGATCTCGGCTGCGGTCAAGTCCGCGTCAGGATCCATCCGCATGTCCAGCGGGGCGTCCTGGGAGTAGGAGAACCCGCGCTCCGAGCGGTCCAGCTGCATCGAGGAGACACCCAGGTCGAACAGCACGCCCTCGACCGAATCCGTTGCGGCAAGGCCGGTTTCGGCCAGGGCCGTGGCGAGCCCGTCGTATCGGGTGCGCACCAGGTGAACCCTGTCACCGAACTCCTCGAGCCGGGACGCCGCGATCTCCACCGCGTCAGGGTCCCGGTCCAGTCCAATCAGCCGCACTCCCGGGAACGCCCGCAGAAACCGCTCGGCATGACCGCCGGCCCCCAGGGTGGCATCGATCAGCACCGCGCCGGATCCGTCGAGTGCGTGTGCGGTCAGTGCCGGGGCGAGGAGCTCCACACAGCGCTCCAGCAGAACGGGAACGTGACCGTGCGACTCATCTGAGGGGGCCACAACGCATCCTCCGGGTTGATGGGTCCCGCGTTGATGGGGAACAGGTTGGTGAGGCGCACCCCCTGCACCGAGGTCCCTGTCCGATTGGGCGAACCTGGCGTCGGGGAAGTACGTCAGGGTCGATTCGGACAGAGGCCACGCTGCACGGGCATGCGGCGGCGCCGCAGGCTCAGATGATGTCGCTGAGGGCTTCATCGCTGGCCGCGGAGAAGTTCTCTTCATGGATCTGCTGATAGTCCTGCCACGCCTGGGCGTCCCAGATCTCCAGGAAGTCCACCGCGCCGATCACCGCGCAGTCCTTGGAGAGGTTGGCGTAGCGCCGATGGTCGGCGGACAACGTGATCCGGCCCTGGGAGTCCGGGTGTTGTTCATCGGTGCCGGCCGCCAGGTTGCGCAGGAAAGCCCTGGCTTCCGGGTTGCTCCGCGAGGTTTGAGAGGCGCGCTCGGCCAGCTGTTCGAACTGCGCGCGAGGGTAGACCGCGAGGCTGTGGTCTTGGCTTTTCGTGACCATCAACCCTCCTGCCAGCGCGTCGCGGAACTTGGCGGGCAGTGTCAGCCGGCCCTTATCGTCCAACCTGGGCGTATAGGTGCCGAGAAACATGCTGCGCACATCTCCTTGCCCCTGGAACCCCGGAGTGACCGTCACCCCGCTGTGCGCCACACTACCCCACAATCCCCCACTTTGCTCCACTATAACCGCGAAAAACGCCGCAGGCCCCCACTTCACGCCCCACCAGGAGTGCAGAAGTCCTGTTCGGGCCTGAAAATTCCACCGCGGGTGCAGGTCAGGACGCGGTGGGGTGGTGTGGGGACCCCGCATGAGAAGCCTTGTTTCAAACCATCAACTGATGAGCAACTGATGTAATAGGGCCGCCCAGGAAACAAGGAGACGTCTGATGCCTTTGTCATGGAGATTTTCCGCTCTCGCCGACCGCCACCGAGCACTGGGGTCCGCGCTCGAGGACTGGAGCGGAATGGGCACTGCGTGGACCTATGACAAGGACATCTATGCCGAGCATATTGCGGTGCGCACCAAGGCGGGGCTCATGGATGTGTCAGGCCTCAAGAAGGTTCATGTCGTCGGCCCGCACGCCATGGCTGTGCTCGACTACATCACCACCCGCGATCTGACCAAGGTGTACCCCGGCAAGTCGGTCTATGCCTGCATGCTCGATGACCGCGGCATGTTCACCGACGACTGCATCGTCTTCCGCACGGGTCCCAACTCCTGGTTGCTGGTGCATGGTTCGGGCTCGGGGCATGAAGAAGTAGTCAAGGCGGCGATGGGCCGCAATGTCGCCGTGCTGTTCGACGACGACCTGCACGACCTCTCCCTGCAGGGGCCCTTAGCGGTCGACTTTCTCGCCGAGCACGTACCGGGAATCCGCGACCTCAAGTATTTCCACCACATGCCGACGACGCTGTTCGGTGCGCCCGTGATGATCTCGCGTACCGGCTACACCGGCGAACGCGGCTATGAAATCTTCGTGCGCGGCCAGGATGCGCCCATGGTCTGGGACACGATCCTCGACAAGGGCAGGTCGATGGGCATCATCCCGGTGTGCTTCAGCGTGCTCGATATGCTGCGCGTGGAAAGCTATCTGCTCTTCTACCCCTACGACAATTCGCAGATGTATCCCTTTGCCGACCAGCGGCCCGGCGACACGCTCTGGGAACTTGGCCTCAACTTCACGGTGAGCCCCGGCAAAACCGGCTTCCGCGGTTGTGAGGAGCACTACAAGCTCAAGGGCAAGGAGCGCTTCAAGATCTTCGGCGTGCTTGTTGATGCCGACGGCCCGACCGATCTCGGCGACGAGATCTGGGCGGACGGCAAGAAGGTCGGCGTCATCACCTGCCCGTGCTACTCAAAGCTCACCAACAAGAGCATGGCCATTGCCCGCCTCGACACCCCGTACGCGAAGCAGGGCACGCCACTGGAGATCCGGGGCGCGAAGGTGAAGGCCACGGCGATTGCCCACACCATCACCTTCGATGACCCCGAGAAGAAAAAACGCACGGCAGTCGGCTGAGAAAAGTTACGTCGAATGCTCGTTGCAGGTATCAAGAGCCGCCCGGTGTATGGCGGCGTCACTGTGGATCAAAACGCCAGGCGGCACCTCTTCGCCCTCGAGGGCGAAGGCGCGCTTGCTCTGACAGATGAAATGGCCAGAGCCGGGAATGACTTCGTGGGTGCTGCCGACATCCTCTATGTGGCGGCCGGCTCGCGCGCGGCAGCGCATGACCAGGCCCTCGCCGCGCTGGATCCGGATACTTTCTGGCAGGCCCCGACCATCCCGGTGTTGCTCAACCGTTTGGATGTCATGCTGAGCCGGGCCGACATGGGCACGCGCCTCTATATCGCCGGAACCGAGGGCTTCATCGGCCTGGTGGTGCAGGTGGCGCTGAACCATGGCATCGACTATGGCTCGCTGCGCTGCGAGCATCGCGGCTCGGCGGCACGACGGGTGCAGTGCGTGCACTGCAAGGGCATCACCGAGAACGTCACCACAAGCCCCTACGCCTGCACCCATTGCGGGCTCTCGCTACTGGTGCGCGATCACTACTCGCGCCGGATCGGCGCCTTTCAGGGTGTCAACATCGATGCCGAGGAACCCGGCACCGCCCCCCAGCCTGAGGAACTCTTCCCTTGACGATCAACACCGAAATGGAAGTCCGCGTCGCCACGATCACGCCGGTAGCGGACACAGTGAAACGCATCCGCTTCGAGCGGGTTGACGGCCAGCCGATGCCGGTGTTCTCGGGCGGCGCGCATGTCATCGTGTCGATGCGTGACGGGCAGGTGCTGCGTCGCAACCCCTACTCGCTCATGTCTGCTCCGGGAGATACCAGCGGCTACGAAGTCAGTGTGCTGCGCGTGGAAAAATCGCGCGGCGGCTCGGCATTTCTGCATGAGAAATTGAAGGAGGGCGACACGCTGGTGTTGAGCCAGCCGGTGAATCTCTTCCCCTTTGATCACCGCGGCAAGAAGCACATCATGATGGCAGGCGGCATTGGCATCACCCCCTTCATAGCCATGATGGACCAGCTGGAACTTCAGGGCCGGGCCTTCGAGCTGCACTACGGCGTGCGCACCCGCAGCCACGGCGCCTACTGGAAAGAGCTGCAGCAGCGCTATGGCACGCACCGCGTCAAGGTCTACTGCGACGCGGAAAAGTTGTTCATCCCGGTGGACGATATCCTTGGCAACCAGCCGCTAAGCACGCATCTGTATGTCTGCGGCCCACCGGGCATGATCAGCGGTGTGCTGGACACGGCGCGCCAACACGGCTGGCCTGAGGAGAACCTGCACTCCGAGGAATTCCTGGCGCCGCCGCCCGGCAATGCCTTCCAGGTCAAGCTGGCGCGCGCCAAGCGCGCGATCGATGTGGCGCCCCATCAAAGTATCCTCGAAGCCGTTGAAGCCGCCGGTATCGAAGCACCCTATCTCTGCCGCGGCGGGGCGTGCGGGCAGTGCGAAACAGCCGTCGTCTCCTGCGAGGGAGAGATCGAACACAACGACCACTTCCTGGAGCCAGACGAAAAGGCCGCCGGAACCAAGATCATGATCTGTGTCTCACGCATCAAGGCCAACGCCGTCACGCTCGACCTTTAGGAGGCCTCCCGGTATGACCCTCGATTTTCGGAACGAAACCTTCCGCGACGACTTCACTTTCCGCAACAGCCCGGAAACCATCCGGCGCTTCCCCTTCCCGTTCCACGAAGACAGTTACATGTACGCGGTGAACATGGAGCCGCATGTGCCGGCCGGCCCCGAGGGGCACGCCTATAACAACCCGATCGATGTCGATGAGCATTATGTCGCCGAGATGCGCGACCGCGCGCTCGTGCTCAACGAGGATCCGCTGCGCTACCAGGCCCTGCCACACATGATGGCCGCGCAATGGGACACCCTTGAACTGCTGATGGAACAGCAGGCTGCGGCCTACCCCACGCATTTCTCGCTCACCAAGGACGGCGACCGCTGGCACTGGATCAACCGTCCACTCGGCATCGACCAGACCTTCACCTTCGGTGATCCCACCACCTTGCCGATGGAGCCGTTCGAATTCATCACGCGTCAGGCGCAGGGTGATTTCTGCATCGTCGACCAGCGCGACGGCAATCTGTGGATGGATGCCGGCATGGTGACGACCCAGGCAGACTGGTCGCTTGATTTCGACATCGGCATGAACTTCTTCGAATGGCACGGCCCCGTGCCGCTGGCGCACGAGATCGGCGTGTTCGAACGCGCGCTCAAGTTCCTGCTCAATCTCCAGCAGGGCAAGCCGGTGCGCCGTCTCAACTGGACCATGACCATCAATCCGCGCCTCGACACCAGCCCCGAGAACTACCACAAATGGGGACCCGACCGCGCCACAGTGACGCGAGAGAATATCGGCGACAAAGTGCATCTGCGCTGCGAGCTGCAGAGCCTCTGGCGCCTGCCGCGCTCCAACGCCATCCTGTTCGTGATCCGCTGCTATCTGATCAAGATGGAGGAGCTGGTCACCATCCCGAAATGGGGCAGACGCTTCCACCGCGTTCTGCGTGACCTGCCGCCAGAACTTATCGATTACAAGGGTCTTACGCGTTACCGCCCTGCCACTGCCGAGTGGCTGTCGAAATACGATGATGGAACGCCGACCAGCCCCGGCATCTATCCGGACTGATATACACGAATTTCACTACCATCCAGGGAGACATCATGACCAGGGTTGCAGTAATCGGCGCCGGCCCGTCCGGGCTTGCGGCACTTCGGGCCTTCCAGTCCGCCAAGAAAAAGGGCGCCCAGATCCCTGAGGTTGTCTGCTTCGAGAAGCAGGACGACTGGGGCGGGTTGTGGAACTACACCTGGCGCACCGGCCTTGATGAACACGGTGAGCCCGTCCACTGCTCCATGTACCGCTACCTGTGGTCCAACGGCCCCAAGGAGTGCCTCGAATTCGCCGACTACACCTTCGAGGAACATTTCGGCAAACCGATCGGGTCCTATCCCCCGCGCGCCGTGCTGGCCGACTACATCGCCGGTCGCGTGAAGAAGGCCCGAGTGCGCAAGTGGATTCGCTTCAACGCGCCCGTGCGCATGGTCGACTACGACAAGAAGAAAAAGAAGTTTTCGGTCACCGTTCACGACCGTCCGAAGGACCGGATGTACACCGAAGAGTTCGACTATGTGATCTGTGCATCAGGCCACTTCTCGACGCCGCATGTTCCATTCTTCCCCGGTCTGGAAGCGTTCAACGGGCGCGTGCTGCACGCCCATGACTTCCGCGACGCACTGGAGTTCAAAGATAAGGATATTCTCCTCGTCGGCCGAAGCTACTCGGCCGAGGATATTGGTTCGCAGTGCTGGAAATACGGCGCCAAGTCGGTCACCACCACCTACCGCTCGACGCCGATGGGCTTCAAGTGGCCGGCGAACTTCGAGGAGCGCCCCCTGCTGCAAAAGGTCGAGGGCAAGACGGCATATTTCAAGGACGGCAGCAGCAAGGATGTGGACGCCATCATCCTGTGCACCGGCTATCAGCACTACTTCCCCTTCCTGCCGGAGGACCTGCGCCTCAAAACCGCCAATCGCATGTGGCCGGAGAAGCTCTACAAAGGCGTTGTCTGGCAGGACAATCCGCGCTTCTTCTACATCGGCATGCAGGATCAGTTCTATACCTTCAACATGTTCGACGCCCAAGCCTGGTACGTGCGTGACATCATCCTCGGCCGCATCAAGCTGCCAAAGGCCGATGCCATGGTCAAGGACTGGAGGAAGTGGCTCAAGCGCGAGAAGAAACTCGCTGATGCCGAGCAGATGATCTGGTTCCAGGGTGACTATGTGAAAGACCTGATCAGTGCGACCGACTATCCCCAATTCGACATCGAGGGCGTCAACAAGACCTTCATGGACTGGGAGCACCACAAGATGGATGACATCATGAGCTACCGGAATAATGCCTACCGTTCGTTGATCACCGGCACCATGAGCCCTAAACACCACACTCCGTGGAGGGACGAACTCGACGACTCGATGGAAGCCTATCTGCGCACTACGTAAGGTCAGCCGCGCGGACGGGCCTTCTCGGGATCGTAATGCGGGAACTTCACGATCCGCGCCGGCAGGCGCTTCTGCAGCCCGTCGAGCTTTCCGATCTCAACTTCGGTGCCGATCGCCGCATGGAGCGCATCAAGACGGGCGAGTGCGATGTTCTTCCCGAGAATGGGTGAGCGCATGCCGCTGGTGACCACCCCCACCTGGGCGCGACCAATGTGCACACAGTCGCCATGACCCACCGCTTCATTTGACTCGATCTCGAGGCCCACAAGCTTGCGGCGCGGATGCTCCTTGCGCCCGGCGAGCGCCTCTTTACCGATGAAATCATCCGCCTTCGTCTTGAGCGGAACAGCAAAGCCGATGCCGGCCTCGAAGGGGTCGGTCTCCGAGTCGAACTCGTACTGCGCAAAAATCAGCCCCGCCTCAACGCGCACCATCTCGAGAGCCTCAAGCCCCATCGGGCTGATGCCGTGCTTTTGGCCTGCTTCCCAGACTGCGTCAAACACCGCGACGGCATCCTTCGGGTGGCAGAAGATCTCATAGCCGAGCTCGCCGGTGTAGCCGGTGCGCGAGACCACCACCGGCGGCCCCTCGAAACCTCCGATACGACCCACCGCGAATCGAAACCATTCGAGCTCGCCGACGGCGGGCTGGGCGGGCGAGGTCCAGATGATCTCCTTCAGCAGTTCGCGGCTGTTCGGGCCCTGCACGGCGATATTGTGCAATTGGTCGGTCGAAGAGCGCACCCAGGCCTGGTAGCCCCCTTTCTCTGCCTGCTCGCGCAGCCAGATGCCGGAATAGTCATCGCCGCCGATCCACCGGAAGTTGTTCTGCCCCAGGCGGAACACCGTGCCGTCATCGATCATGCCGCCATTTTCGTAGCACATGGCGGAATAGACGACCTGCCCGGTTGACAGCTTACGAATGTCGCGCGTCAGGCAGTATTGCAGCAGCGCCTCCGCATCGGGCCCGGTGACCTCGAACTTGCGCAAGGGCGAAAGATCGAGCACTACGCACTTCTCACGGCAGGCCCAGTATTCGCTGATCGGCCCGTCATTGTTGAAGCGGGTGGGCAGCCAGAAGCCACGGTATTCGGTGAAGTTGCGCGTGCGGGCGGAGAACCGCGGATGGAAGGCGGTTTCCCGGGTCAGCTGGACGTCGGCGTCAGGTGTCATGCGATGGGCCACTGCTCTCGAGAATTTTTGGGTTGCTGCATAGGTGCGGATGTGAATATCGGTGGGGTCCCAGCCATTCGCCGCGTCGATATCGTCTGAGCAGGATGAGGACACGCAGACAATATCGGTCAGCGCGCGCATCAGCACATAGTCGCCCGGACGCGACCATGGCTCGTCGAGATAGAGCTGGTTCTGGTGGTCGATGGTGGTGTTATAGAAATAATTGATCGCCTCCCAGCCCTTGCGCGGGGCGACGCCGTAAGGTGCGAGCGCCTGGTTGAAGTTGTCCGTGCAGTTGATATGGCCGGGATAACCCATGTCGTCGTAGTAGCGGCTGTTGCAAGCCGTGGCGAAGGCATCATGGCGGCCCACAGTGTCCTGCACGATCTCAACCAAAGGCTCGAACTCGCGGTCGAAGGCCTTGGAGGGAAGCCCCGGCGTGGGGTAGCTGCGTCCGAGAAGCGTGCGTGTCACGGTTGAGTCGAGCGCTAAATCAAGGCCCTTGTCCACCTTGCGTGCGGCTAGCGCCTGGAAATCCGAGCACTGACGGCCGGATACGTCAATCACCTGGATCCACTCGCCCGCCCGCACCAGATAGGCATTGGCGGTGGCGGCCATGATCCGGATGTCCGCCAGCGGATCGGCGAGCGGCTCGGGCAATACGTCCAAAGTCTTTCCCTCCCGCCCCTGGGCGCGGGTGATTCGCAGTTCAATGCCGGTCGCGGTGTCCTGTGCCTCCGGCGACATGTCTGCGCCCGGTGCCGCCACGGTCAACAGCCCGTCACGCGCCACACTCAGGCTGACGGTGCTGCCCGCCGGGCTCTGCCCGCCAAACAGTCGGGTCGCACGGGCCTGACCCAGATCGATATTGCGCCGCCGCAGGGCGCTGAGGGTGCGGACCGCTGAATCGCCGGTGCCGGCCAGCATGGCCTTGAGGCCTGCCGCATCGCTGTCACCGGCCGCGCCGAGTGCCGCGAGGTCGAATCGGCCGGACATATCGCAAAACAGCAATTCACAGGCCTGGCCACCCTCGGTATCGGTGAGCAGTAGTTGATCGCCGGTCCCCACCGCCACCACCACGCTTCCGGCACCCGGCACCCGGTAGCGCTCGACATCGGGAGCCAGCACCCGCACGCCCGGTCGCAAGATACGGCTCGCGGGCGGAGCCATGGCCGTGAACCTCATAGCCTAATTTCGCCCGACCGTAGACATAACAACATTAAACATTGTTTCCTGGGGGTTGGACGGGGAACAGCGGCGGGTGAAGTCCGCAACGGCAAAGCAGCGAAATCACCGCCCCGACGGCCGCTCTCCCGGCATAGTAGCCAGCACAGAGCCTCGCCCGAACGCAAGGACGCTCTCCCACCGCTCGACGGTAAGGGCCGCGAACTGCGAAAGCCGGACCAACGGAGGAGACGACGAGATGGCAACTAAAGCAACCTCAGGGGAATCAACCAACGCGCAATCGGGCGAACTCGTTCGGGCTCTCGACTGGAAGGGGGCCTTCTGGGTCGCAGCCGGCGTGCCGCCCCTGGTGCTCTTCTCGATCGGCGGCATCGCCGGCACCACAGGCAAGCTCGCCTTCCTCGTATGGATGATCTCCATGGTGATGGGCTTCCTGCAGTCCTTCACCTATGCCGAAATCGCCGGCATGTTCGGCAACAAGTCGGGCGGCGCATCGATCTACGGCGCCACGGCCTGGCTGCGCTACTCCAAGTTCATCGCGCCGCTCTCAGTGTGGTGCAACTGGTTCGCCTGGAGCCCGGTGCTCTCGCTGGGCCTTGTCATCGCGGCGGGCTACATCCTCAATGCGCTGTTCCCCATTCCGGCAGGCGACTCGCAGATGGTCGTCGACTGGGTGACGGCGAATGCCAGCCAGTTCACGGCTAAGTCCCAGTCCGTGATCGATTACATGGCGGCTAATGCCGGCGTTACCGAAGCGGACGCCGTCTCGGCGGTGGCCACCCAGGGCGGTGTCGACGCGCTCACGCCCGCCATCCGCACCTGGGAGGCCTTCACCATCAACGTGCCGGGCCTTGGCGGCCTGCACTTCAATGCAACCTTCCTGATCGGCGTCGCCCTGATGCTGATCATCTTCGCGATCCAGCATCGCGGCATCGCCAACACGGCCGCGGCGCAGAAGTGGCTCGCCATCATCGTGCTGGTGCCACTGGTGCTCGTCGGCCTGGTGCCGATCCTCACCGGCGCCATCGACTGGTCCAACGTCACCGGCCTGGTGCCGCCCACCGCTGCCTATTCGGGCGTTGATGCGCCAGGCTGGTCACTGGGTGGCTGGACACTGTTCCTGGGCGGCCTCTACATCGCCGCCTGGTCCACCTACGGCTTCGAGACCGCCGTGTGCTACACCCGCGAACTCAAGAACCCGAAGACCGACACCTTCAAGGCCATCTTCTACTCGGGTCTGCTGTGCGCCGTGTTCTTCTTCCTGATCCCGTTCTCCTTCCAGGGCGTGCTGGGTCAAAAAGGAATGCTGGAGCCTGGCATCGTCGATGGCACCGGCGTCGGCGAAGCGCTCGGCAATATGGTTGGCGGCGGCAAGGTGGTGACGCAGATCTTCGTGATCCTGATGATCCTCGGCTTGTTCCTGGCCATCATGACGGCCATGGCTGGGTCTTCGCGCACCCTCTACCAGGGGTCGAAGGACGGCTGGCTGCCGCGCTACCTGACACACATCAACCCGCACGGCGCACCGACCCGCGCCATGTGGACGGACCTCGGCTTCAACGTGTTCCTCCTGGCACTGGCCTCTGACCTCAAGGGCTACTTCTTCGTTCTGGCGATCTCCAACGTGGGCTACATCATCTTCAACTTCCTCAACCTCAACGCCGGCTGGATCCACCGCGTGGACTCGGGCCATATTGCACGTCCGTGGAAGGCTCCCACCGTCCTCATCGGCATCAACACGGTGCTGGCTTTCGTCAACGCCCTATTCCTCGGTGCCGGCGCCAAGGCCTGGGGTTACAACACCGCACTGTGGGCCGGTCTCATCTTCGCCGCACTCATCATCCCGGTGTTCGCCTTCCGCCACTACATCCGGGATGGCGGCAAGTTCCCCGCGGGTGCACTCGAAGACCTGGGTCTCAAGGATGGCGATATGGGTGAGCGCAAGGCGGGAATGTGGCCCTACCTGACGCTGCTCGCGGGCGCCGCGCTGGTGCTCTGGGCCAACTGGTTCTTCGTCCTGCCCACCTGAGGGCGCCCCGCAAGTACTGCTTCTACTCGTCTTCTACTCGTCGAAACGACGGCGGAAGCGGTCCTCCATACGGCTGCTGAACGAGCCGCCGGCGCTCTTACCCCGGCGCTGACGGGAACCCCCCGGCGCGGCGCCACGCTCGCGGGCGCCCTGCGCCCTCGAGCCGGTGACTGCGAACACGACACCGACGAACATCACCAGGAAACCGAGTACCGACAGCGCCGGGAAGCCCCCGATCATGGTGGCCTTGACTGCAACCCCGGTGACGAGCATTGCCAGTCCGAGCAGGAAGAGTCCGGCCCCCTGAAGGCGCCTGCGCGTTGAAGGAGCCCGCAGAGTTCCGCCGCGAACACTGGACGCGAACTTCGGGTCCTCGGCATAGAGAGCGCTCTCGATCTGATCGAGCATCCGCTGCTCATGCTCGGAGAGTGGCATTCGGCCCTCCTTGCCCAACTCGACCGGTCACAACACCTGAACTTATCCCGCCCGGCAAGATCCGGACTGGGTAACCAAATGATACGAGGCCACGGTGCCTGACACCACCCAGTTCAACCAGCCATTTATCCGCCGGGTCCCACTTCGCAGTGTAGCCCGGCCCGGCGATTCCCCGGCCCCGGTTACCGAGCCGTAAGACCATGGTCATGACCGGGCCGGGCGGCGCGACCAACCGCCACCATAATGGCGAGGTGGCAGCAGGCCCGGTACGGACGCTGAAAGGGGGCATCGAAGGCGTTGGCGACTTTCCTGATCGACCTGGCGCCCGATGACATGAAGCGCCGCTTGGACGACGCGCTGAACGTCTACATCGATGCGATGCGCTACCCGCGTGGCACCGAGTCTCAACGGGCGTCAATGTGGCTTGAGCACACCCGGCGGCGCGATTGGCGGGCGGTGGCGGCGGTCGAGGCCGATACCGGGTCGGGCGACATTCCCGCGACCGAGCACCTCGCGGTCGCCCCCATGCTCGGGGTGGCCTACGGGTATCAGGGCGCCGCAGATCACTGGTGGCAGCAGCAGGTGGTGCGGGGCCTGCACCGGGTCGGCTTCCCTCGCGACGAAACCGCCCGGCTGATGGGCGACTACTTCGAACTGACCGAACTGCACATTCACCCCAGCGCGCAGGGGCGTGGCCTGGGCGAGGCGCTGGCACGCCGGCTGCTGGCCGGCCGTCCGGAGGCCAACGTCCTGCTGTCCACGCCGGAGACCAACGGTGAGGACAACCGCGCCTGGCGGCTCTACCGGCGACTGGGCTTCACCGATATCATCCGCGGCTACCACTTCGCCGGGGACCCGCGGGCGTTCGCCATCCTGGGTCGAACGCTGCCGCTGTAATGCGAATCTGGCACGATAATCCTCGTGCGATCTCCTGTGCAGGCCCGAAACCATCGCACACGTCTGCGGGCACTGACACTGCTGCTGTTGTTCGCGGCGCCGCTGACGGCCGCATGCCTGCGCGTGCACACCTCGATCACAGTGTCCGATGATGACGCGGTATCCGGCGAGATCGTCGCAGCCAGCAAGGCCCGCGACGATATGGACAAGGGCCCCCAATTCGACCAGAACCTGCCGTTCAGCCAGAAGGTCGCGGTCTCGCCCTATGACGCCGGCGGATACGTCGGCTCACAGGCCACCTTCTCCGACCTGACGTTTGCCGAGTTGCCTCAACTGGCCAACCTCAGCCGCGATGCCACCGGAGTGGATATCTCGCTGCGCCGGGCGGGTGGCCTGGTGATGCTCGAGGGCCGGGTCGACCTCACCAATGTCACCGACACCGAGGCTGACGTCACCTTCAGCGTGGCCTTCCCGGGCGAGGTGACCTCCACCAACGGCGATCGGGTGGATACCGGTGTCGTCGAGTGGACACTTAAGCCTGGCGTGGTGAACACCATGAGCGCGCAATCCCGATACACCGACCCCAGCAGCCGTTCGTTCAATGCGGCGGCCCTCTGGCTCGGGCTGGCCGCCTTCGTCGTGGCCGGCCTCATCGCCGCCCTGGCCTGGCGGGACCGCGGCACCTCGCCCCGGTTCGCGCCCGTCGAGTACAACGACGTCGAG
>NZ_JAEMSG010000005.1:38425-50663 GCF_016462945.1 Mycolicibacterium sp.
GCGGGACCGCGGCACCTCGCCCCGGTTCGCGCCCGTCGAGTACAACGACGTCGAGAACAACGACGTCGAGAACAACGACGTCGAGAACAACGAAGAGGAAGGGGCGCAACGCTGAGCACCGAAGCAGCAGCGCCGTCGGCCGTCGAGTTGGCCGCCGCCGTGACCGATGAACTTCGCGGATACCTGGCCGCGCGGCGCGCCGATGCCACGTACATCGGTACCGAGTACGACGGCCTCATCGGGGTCCTCGAGGACTTCGTGCTGCGCGGCGGCAAGCGACTGCGGCCGGCCTTTGCGTACTGGGGCTACCGCGCGGTAACCCCCGGTCCTGATGACAGCGTCGACGCGGAGGCGCTCAGGTTGTTTTCCGCACTGGAACTACTGCACGCCTGCGCGCTCGTCCACGACGACGTGATCGATGACTCCGCCACTCGCCGCGGCATGCCGACGGTGCACGTGCACTTCACTGAACTGCATCGCGATCGGGCCTGGCACGGCTCCGCCGAACAATTCGGCCGCTCGGCTGCGATCCTGCTCGGCGATCTCTCGCTGGTGTGGGCTGATGACATCGTGGCCGGGATGGAGCTGCCGACTGACGGCCGGCAGCGGGTTCGACGCGTGTGGTCAGACATCCGCACCGAGGTCCTCGGCGGTCAATATCTCGATATCGTCGCCGAATCCAGTGGCGCGGAATCCATCGCGTCGGCGATGAACGTCAACACCTACAAGACGGCGTCCTACACGGTGTCGCGGCCGTTGCAATTGGGTGCCGCCGCCGCCGCGGATCGGCCCGATGTGCAGAACATCTTCGGCGCGTTCGGCACCGACCTGGGCGTGGCCTTCCAACTGCGCGATGACGTGCTGGGGGTGTTCGGCGATCCCGCGGTCACCGGCAAGCCGTCCGGGGATGACCTGCGCTCCGGCAAGCGCACCGTACTGCTCGCCGAGGCCCTGGAGCGCGCAGGTAATGCCGACCCAGCCGCCGCCGAACTGCTGCGCTCCGCGATCGGCACCGAGCTGACCGACTCCCAGGTGAGCGAACTGTGCTCGGTCATCGAATCGGTCGGAGCGCTGGCCGCTGTGGAGGACCACATCGACGCGCTCACCCGCCGCGCACTGGCAGTCCTTTCAAGCGCGCCGATCAATGCACCGGCCAAGGTCGGTCTGACCGAGCTCGCCGGATTGGCCGCCAACCGGTCGGCCTAGGCCAATGTCCGCCGGCACACCGACGACTGCGGCCTCACCTCCGACGGGACTGCACCGCCTCAACGCGTTCGCGCGCTCTGATGAGGGCAGGCCGGCGCGGCTTGGATTCCTGGGCGCAGCGCTAATCACCCTCGGTGGTGTCGGCGCCGGCAGCACCCGGCAGCACGACCCGCTGTTGGAGACGCTGCGGCTGTCCTGGCTGGGATTCGGTCATGGCCTGGTGGTGTCGTCGACGCTGCTGTGGATCGGCATCGGCATGCTGCTGGTGGCCTGGATCTGGCTCGGCCGGCGGAGCATCGACGGCGGCAGGGTCAGCGAGTACACGATGATCGCCACGACCGGGTTCTGGCTGGCGCCACTTCTGCTCAGCGTGCCGTTGTTCAGTCGCGACACCTACTCGTATCTGGCTCAGGGCGCGCTGTTGCGGGACGGTTTCGACCCCTACGCCGTCGGCCCGATCGACAACCCGAACTCGTTGCTGGACAACGTCAGCTCGATCTGGACGACCACACCGGCGCCGTACGGCCCCGCTTTCATACTGATCGCCAAGTTCGTGACGATCCTCGTCGGTAACAACGTTGTGGCCGGAACCATGCTGCTGCGGTTGTGCATGCTGCCCGGCCTGGTTCTGCTGATCTGGGCCGCGCCGCGGGTGGCCCGCCACGTCGGTGCTGATGGCGCGGTGGCGCTGTGGATCTGTGTTCTCAATCCGTTGGTGATCGTTCACCTGATGGGCGGGGTGCACAACGAGATGTTGATGGTCGGGCTCATGATGGCCGGTATTGCGCTCACCTTCTCGCGGCATCACATCGCAGGCGCGGCGCTGATCGCCGTGGCGGTTGCGGTCAAAGCCACTGCGGTGCTTGCTCTTCCGTTCATGGTCTGGGTGTGGATGCGCCATCTCGCGGGAAGCCGACTGCGGGCGTTTTCCGTCGCGTCCGCAGCGTCGGTGGCGACCCTCGTCGCGGTGTTCGCAGTGCTGTCTGCTTGCGCCGGGGTCGGACTGGGCTGGCTGACCGCCCTGGCCGGTTCGGTGAAGATCATCAACTGGCTGACGATCCCGACCGCGGTCGCGAACCTGACCAACGCGATCGGCGGATTGTTCGGGCCGGTCAACTTCTACGCCATTCTCGATGTCGGCCGCATTATCGGTATCGGCATCATCGGAGTGTCACTTCCCCTGCTGTGGTGGCGTTTCCGTCATACCGATCGCGAAGCGCTGCAGGGTATCGCGTGGGCGATGCTGGTCGTCGTGCTGTTCGTTCCCGCCGCACTGCCGTGGTATTACACCTGGCCGCTTGCCGTGGTGTCGGCGCTTGCCCAGTCGCGGTCGGCGATCGCTCTCATCGCGGGGTTCTCCACCTGGATCATGGTGATCTTCAAGCCCGACGGTGCCCACGGCATGTACTCGTGGCTGCACCTGCTGTTGGCCACGGCGTGCGCTGTGGCGGCGTGGCGATCGTTGCACCGCGATCACTTCGTGAGTTAGGCCCTATCAGTACGCCATCGCCTGGGCCCGGCGCAGTACCTCGCGGGCCTGGTGGGCGTGCAGGGCGTCGACCGGGCGGGCATTGGAAAGCGGCTCGCGCACGCCGTCGTGAGTCACCGTCAACGACGGGTCGGCGGTGAACAGCCAGCGGATGATCTCGGCGTCCTTGAAACCACCGTCGCGGAGCACCGCCAGAAGTCCGGGCAGCGGCTTGGCCACCTCCCCGCCGTCGGTGAAGAACAACTGCGGCACCACCGGGATGCCGTTGCGGCGAACCGCCACCAGCTGGCCGTCCCGCAGGCGCTGATGCACCTTCGTCACCGGGATCCGCAGTAGTTCAGCCACCGTAGGCAGGTCATAGACCGGTTCTCCCGGGTCGAGAACGTCATCACTGGCCGGAATGGTGCTCACGGGAACAGTCTAGAACCGCACCGCGTTCGGGCACGCGCGGAGTCGGCAGACCTAGGATGGGCCGGTGACGACTGACCCGCTCGTCGGTGCATTGCTCGACGGCCGGTACCGCGTCGAGGCAAGAATCGCCACCGGCGGAATGTCGACGGTGTATCGCGGGCTCGACGTCCGACTCGACCGGCCGGTCGCCCTGAAGGTGATGGACGCCCGCTACGCCGGTGACCATCAGTTCCTGAGCCGGTTCCAGCGTGAGGCCCGGGCGGTCGCGAGTCTGAAGCACCCCGGCCTGGTTGCCATCTACGACCAGGGCAACGATCCCGCCCACCCGTTTCTGGTGATGGAACTGATCGACGGCGGCACGCTGCGCGAACTGTTGCGCGAGCGCGGCCCGATGCCGCCGCACGCCGTGGTGGCGGTGCTGCGGCCCGTGCTGGGCGGGCTGGGGGTCGCCCACCGCGGCGGACTGGTGCACCGCGACGTCAAGCCGGAGAATGTGCTGATCTCGGATGACGGTGAGGTGAAACTAGTCGACTTCGGTCTGGTGCGGGCAGTCGCCGAGGCAGGAATCACCTCCACCAGTGTCATCCTGGGTACGGCCGCCTACCTGTCACCCGAGCAGGTCCTCGGCGGCGACACCGGGCCGGGCACCGACGTGTATGCGGCCGGCATCGTGGCCTTCGAACTGCTCACCGGGGCGACACCTTTCTCGGGCGACAGCGCAATCACCGTTGCCAACCAGCGCCTTGACCACGATGTGCCCCCGCCTAGCTCAATGATTGACGGGGTGCCCGGCCAGTTCGACTCCTTCATTGCCCGCGCGACCGCCCGCAATCCCGATGACCGGTTCGGTGACGCCTCGGCCATGGCCGCCGAACTGGACGGGATCGCCGAGGAATTGGGCCTACCGCAGTTCCGCGTTCCGGCCCCGCGGAACTCCGCGCAACACACCGCCGCGGCCGTCGCGTTACCCGGTCGGCGCCCGACCCGACAACTGACCCGCGGGCCGCAGGACGGACAGCCCGTCGCGGTCCCTGGCGATGACGCCGCGACCGAACTGGTCTACGACGATGACGTCGATGAATCCGACTCCCCGCCAGGCCAATTCGCGGGAGTCGATATCGACGAATTCGCCTTAGCGCGACAGCGCTCTCGGCGCGTACTCACCTTCTGGGTGCTCACCGTGTTCGTGCTCACCGGTATGGTGGCATTAGCCGGATGGGAACTCGGTGTGAACCTGCGTGGCCTGACCGGACGCTAGCCGACCCCTGCCGAGCGTTACGCCAGCGCGACGGTCGGCAGGATTATTCGCGGAGCATCTCCGCGACCAGGAATGCCAACTCCAGGCTCTGCTGGGTGTTCAGCCTAGGGTCGCAGGCGGTTTCGTACCGCCCGGCCAGGTCCGTGTCGGAGATGTCCTGGGCACCGCCGAGGCATTCGGTGACGTTCTCGCCGGTGATCTCGACGTGGATACCGCCGGGGTGAGTACCCAGCGCCCGGTGCACTTCGAAGAAGCCCTGCACCTCGTCGACGATACGGTCGAAGTGGCGGGTCTTGTACCCGGTGGATGACTCGTGGGTGTTGCCGTGCATCGGATCGCACTGCCAGATCACCTTGTGTCCGGTGGCCTGCACCTTCTCGATAATCGGCGGTAGCAGATCGCGCACCCTGTGGTTACCCAACCGAGTGACCAGAGTCAGCCGTCCCGGCTTGTTCTGCGGGTCAAGGCGTTCGACGTACTCGACGGCCAGTTCCGGGGTCATTGTGGGTCCGATCTTCACTCCGATCGGGTTCGCGATCACCTCAGCGAAAGCGATATGGGCACCGTCGAGCTGGCGGGTGCGCTCGCCGATCCAGACGTAGTGAGCAGACAGATCGTAGAGGCGGGGCTCGCCGAACTCGTTGGAGAGCCGCAGCATTGCTCGCTCGTAATCGAGCACCAGGGCCTCGTGACTGGCGTAGATCTCCGCGGTGTCGAGGTTGCGGTCGTTAACCCCGCACGCGGACATGAATCGCATACCGCGATCGATCTCGGCCGCCAGCGCCTCGTAGCGCGCCCCGGCCGGCGAGGTGCGGACGAACTCCCGGTTCCAGTCGTGCACCAGGTGCAGCGACGCCAGACCCGATGAGGTGAGCGCCCGCACCAGGTTCATGGTGGCGCTGGCATTGGCGTAGGCGCGAACCAGCCGGGACGGGTCGTGCTCGCGGACGGACGCCTCGGCGGCGAACCCGTTGATCATATCGCCGCGATAGGACCGCAGACCCAGCGCGTCGATGTCTGATGAGCGCGGTTTGGCGTACTGGCCGGCGATCCGGGCCACCTTGACCACCGGCAGGCTGGCCCCGTAGGTCAGCACCACCGCCATCTGCAACAGGGTCCGGATATTGGCACGGATATGCGGCTCGGTGTTGTCGACGAAGGTCTCCGCGCAGTCGCCGCCCTGCAACAGGAAGGCCTCGCCACGGGCCACCTTGGCAAGCTGGCCGGAGAGTTTCTCGATCTCAGAGGCAACGGTCACCGGGGGAACACTCTCCAGCACGGTACGCATCGCTTTGGCCTGCTCAGCATCCCAACTCGGCTGCTGCGCGGCGGGTTTGGCCAGGGCCGCATCCAGCCGGTCACGCAGGTCGCCCGGCAGCGGCGGCAATGCCGGCAGCTGGTCGATCGGTACGTCGACGGTCCAGTTCACCCGCCTATGGTAACCGGGCGCTAACCCGAAGTATCACCGCTGGCGATGTCGCCTACCTGCGTCGAAGCCGCGTCGGTGAGTCCGGGACCGAGATCGGTACCGGTGGTCATCAACTCAAAGCGGCGTCGGTTGTGCCGGGCATCGACCAGGGCATCATGGGTGTCGGACGGCCGGGGCGGCATCCGCGGGGATCCGTGGCTCTCCCATAACTGACGCAACTCCCGGGTGAAGCGGGGGATCTGCGGCGGCAGGCTGGTCATCGGTCCCCACAGTTGGCAGAGCGCGACGTGGTCGTAGGCGCCCACCCAGGCCCACAGTTCGATCGGCTCGGCCTCGATCTCCGGGTCGCCGACTCCGAAGAAGTCTTCGAGGTCCTCCCGGATCTGCCGACGTGAACGCCACGACTGCGAGGCAGGCGACGGCAGCTTGGGTAAAACATGGGTGCGCACCCACCGGCCGGCCGATTCCGGGTCGAACTCGGTGGACACCGCGTAGTACTCGCGGCCGTCCGCTGCGACAACGCCGATGGAGATCAGGTCGATGAGACGGCCGCTGTCGATGAACTCGGTGTCATAGAAGTACCGCATCGCGGTCCTATCCCCCGGCCTTCGCCGCGGGCTGGCCCGCCGAGGTGGCGGTCTGCCGGGCGCGGCTCGCCGGCGGCGGCGCGGCGTGGATCTCGCGATCGAGTTCGGCATCCACCTCTGCATCGGCCGGGAAGCGGGGCTCACCAGCGATCACATGCTGGAGCCACAGGTTGGCCTGCACGAATGGCCGACGCAGGTAGCGTTCCCGCTCCATCGAGCGATGCATCTTGCGGGGTTTGTCCTGGTAGTACCAGCGCGCCCACGGCGCGTGCGGACGGGCCAGTCGGATGGCACCGACGAACAGCAGCGGTGTGATGAACATGCCCATCAGACCGGTCCACAGCTTGCCCTTCAACAACACGACCACCGCGACCGCCAGGGTGACCAACGCCATCACGACAACGCTCACGCGGGCCAGGACCGAGCTGTCCTCCCGCCAGATGCCGATATCGAAGAAGGACAGCGGGTTGAAGCCCATCACCAGCAGGCCGGCCACCGCGACCGCGACGAACACCGCATCGACCGAGGTTCGTCCGTCTTCCGACCAGTACACATCCTGCAAATGCAGTATCAGTGCGAACTCATCGAGCACCAGGGCGGCGCCGATCCCGAAAATGATTGCCGCCGCGGTGAACTGGTGGATAGTCCCGTCCCGCGCCATGGTCACCATTGCGACACCGGAGATCAGCACCCCGACCACCCCGAAGACGGCGTGGTGGATGTGCAGCCCCCCGCCGCTGCCGTCGTCTTTGGACGAGACCGAGATGTTGCGCGGCTGCCACCATTTGCGCGGGCCGGTCCGGCCGGCCGTCGCACGGATATAGCGGGTGATCGTCCGGGTCACGAAGAAGGTCAGGATGAACGAGATCAGGCACCACATCAACGGCTCCCGTCCCGGGGCGATGACGTCGAAGTGCACGGCTGCAGGCACGCCTGGAAAACTTACGCTCACACCTGCCCCGTGCCGTCGGCCGGATAGTCTGATGAGGAGATGAGCAGGTGGCGGTCGCCCGACTGGGGCAGTTTCTTGGGGCGGAGCCGGTCGGACCGCCTCCACAACGCTGTGTGGCGGATCATCGAAGCCCTTATCGCCGTGGCCATCGGCGTCACCGTCGTTTACTCATGCTGGCACCTCTTTCGCCATCTCCCCTACCTGATCGACACCGACGTCTACCGGATGGGCGGGCAGGCCTGGCGGCGGGGGCAGCCCCTGTATGCCGATGGGGCCGTCTTTCACACCCGCGGCGGACCGGAGCTTCCGTTCACCTACCCGCCGCTGGCGGCGATCGTATTCAGCCCGTTGGCGCTGATGTCTCTGTCGGTGGCAAGTATGTCCATCACGGTGATCACCTGCGTACTGCTGGTGGTGGCTGTCTGGATAGTGCTGACCCGCCTGCAGGTGCCGGTCGCCTCCCGCCGCGGCGCCGCACCAGGGTGGCTGCAGCGCTGCTGGCTGGCCGCTGGTCTCGTCGCGTGCGCGGTGATGTGGTTCGAGCCCATCCAGGCCAACTTCTCCTTCGGCCAGATCAACGTCGTCCTGATGACCCTGGTGATCGCCGACTGCGTTCCGCGCCGAACCCCCTGGCCGCGAGGTCTGCTACTCGGCGTGGCGATCGCGCTGAAGCTGACCCCTGCGGTGTTCCTGCTGTACTTCGTGTTGCGCCGGGACATCAGGACGGCACTGACCGCGCTGGCCTCGTTCCTGGTGGCCACAGCGATCGGATTCGCACTGGCCTGGCGTGACTCGTGGGAGTACTGGACCTCCACCGTCGCTCACACCGACCGCATCGGTGCCGCCACCTTCAACACCAATCAGAACGCCGCCGGCGCGCTGGCCAGACTTGACCTGGGTCAGGGCACCGGCTTGACGTTGTGGGTCCTGGCCTGCATCGCCGTCCTGGTGCTGACGGTCTGGGCGGTGCGGCGGGTCTCCGCTGCCGGGGAGCAGACCATGGCCGTGATGTGCGTGGCAATGTTCGGCCTGGTGGTCTCGCCGGTGTCCTGGTCGCATCACTGGGTGTGGGCGTTGCCGACGATCATCGTCACCGCGGTGCTCGCCTGCCGATACCGAAATATCGCACTGGGTGTGGTGAGTACGGCAGGGACGGCCCTGATGGTGTGGACACCGATCGAACTGCTGCCCGAGCACCGGGAGGCCGCCGCGTCGTGGTGGCGTCAGTTATTCGGAATGTCGTACGTGTGGTGGGCGTTGACCGTCATCGCGGTTGCAGGCCTGGCACTGGTGCCCCCGACCGCTAGCCCGCGGCGGTCTCGGGAATCCGCGTCGCTGGCGGACCTTGTGCGTCCCGCCTAGTGGGCACATCGGCCGGTTTGAGTGTCGCCGCGTAAATGTCGACGTACTCCTGACCGGACAGGTTCATCAGTTCGTATATGACCTCGTCGATAACGGCACGCTCGATGAACCGGTTACCGGCCAGACCGTCGAACCTCGAGAAGTCCATCGGCTTGCCAAATTTCACCGTCACCCGACCGAACCGCCACATCTTCGAGCCCGGTGGGTTGACGACGTCAGTTCCGATCATCGCCACCGGAATCACCGGAACACCGCTCTCCAGGGCCAGCCGAGCCAGACCGCTCTTGCCTTTATAGAGCCGACCGTCAGGCGAGCGGGTGCCCTCCGGATACATGCCGAGTAGTTTGCCCTCGCCCAGCAGACGCTTGGCCGTGTTGAGGGCGGCCTCCGCGGCATCGGAGTCGTTGCGATCAATGGGCACCTGGCCGGCCGCGGTGAAGAACCAGCGCTTGAGCGTGCCCCTCAGTCCCGTGCCGGTGAAGTACTCCGCCTTGGCCAGGAAAGTGATCCGCCGACTGACCACCAGCGGGAGGTAGAAGCTATCCGCTACGGCAAGGTGATTGCTCGCCATGATCGCCGGTCCGGAGACGGGAATATATTCCAGGCCTTCGACTTTCGGTCGGCCCAGCAATGCCAGCAGGGGACCCATGAAGATGTACTTGCAAAGCCAGTACCACATCGGCAACTCCCCTCACCGGCCCGCACGGGAGGCCGCTGCGGCTAACTGTACCCAGCCGGTGTAGCCCGGACCACATGACGAGCGCGGTTCACGGCCAATCCACAGCCGAGGAGTTCACTCCTCGGCCGTGACCGGCTCGACGATGATCGGTATGTCTTGGTAGTTCCGAGCGGTTGCCGCCGGGTCGGAGTGATCGTGGTCACCAGGCGGTGTCGGCTCGGTGTGCGCGGCGGTTGCCGGGTCGGTGGCCATCGTCCGGATCACGGCCATCAGTGCCACGCTGTGGTCGGCGATCATGACCAGGAGGGGATGTTGTTCGCCACTGACAAGCGCGGCCAATGCACACACCGGGCACCAGACCTGCTGGCAGCGCCCGGGGCCACTGAGTGTCTCGGTGGCCATCGCGGCCGCAGCCCGAACCGCCGGGTCCAGTCGATCCAGAATCGCCTGGGCGAGCCGGCGCAATTCGGGTCCGATATCCGGGTGCGGCGCACTCACGCGGGCCACACCTGCGGGTTGGGGCGAAACCGCACCGTCAGCTCTTCGCCGCGCACTGTCGCGTCGGTCACGACGCAGCGACGCAGCACGGGCGCGAGTCGCACCCGCCGCCGCAGATCGGCAACGCCGATAATGAGGTCGTCTCCGGCCCGACCGAGACGCAACGCGCAGGCGTCAAGTTGCGGCAGCTCCAGTCGCATGCGGTAGACCGCATCCAGACCCGACCCGGACTCGCGGTCGACAATCGGCCGGATCGGCCCGGGCGGCGCCGAGCCGTCCCGGCGTCGTGCCTCGTCGAGCAGTTGACCCAATGCCTTTGGCCCGATCGGCTCACCAGCGAGGTGGGGTGTCAGCACTAATCGCAATGCGCCAATCGTGTCGCCAAGTTCCTCCAACACCGATTGCTGCTCGGAGATCCGTGCGGAGTACCAGTCGAAGGCCGGATGGTCGGGAAGATTGCGGTACTCGTATGAATCATCCTGAAAGAGAACCTGATTGACGATCAGCTCTTCCACCCGCACGCCCATCAGGGCCAGCGAGCCGAGCGTTCGAACTGCTTCAGCTGCCACTACCCGCTCGGGCGTGAGCACCAGGTGCGCACTCACCCGTTCGCCATCGGTCAGCAGAGCCGACAGCGACTCCACACCCGTACTGACGGACTCGACGAGGGCAACCGCGGCGGCTGTCCGCACATCCTCGATGGCGATGCTGAGGCGACGGTGCCGCGGCCAACAGCGCTCTGCATACATCGCAAACGCCGCAGGCAGAGTCAACATCCGAAGGGCGTCGGCAGTGGAAGCACAGTCCACCACCACATAATCCCATCGGCCGGAGTCTGCCAACCGCGCCACCGACCGCAGACCCAGCACCTCCTGAATGCCCGGCATTGCGCAAAGCTCTTCCGGTGCAACATCTTTGATATCCGAATCCGGAAAACGCGCGGCCAGCACCGAGGCCGCCGGCTGCCATACGGACTCCATCAGCGCCAGGGTGTCGAGAGCCGCGGCGTCCAGATACCCACCGCCGGTGTCGCCACCGCTCTCCTCGGTGAGAATGCGCACCGGTTTGCCGGCGTGGCCGGGCACGACCGGCACACCGAAGACATCACCCAGTGAGTGCGCCTGATCGGTCGAGACCACCAGCACCCGCTGGCCGCTCAGTGCCGCTCGCACCGCCGTCGCAGAAGCCAAGGTGGACTTCCCCACACCGCCCTTGCCGACGAAGAAACTGATCCGGGCCCCCTTGGGCAGGCCCGCATCAGCGGCGGCGTCATCACCGGGTTGTTCCACTCAGCCCTCGACCCGCTTTTTCAAGTCCTTCAATGCGGTATCTGTCAGCCTGCGTTCAGCCTTGCGCTTGAGCAGGCCGATCATCGGCACCATCAGATCCACCGACAGTTCGTAGGTGACATCGGTTCCGGAACCCTGGGGCGTCAGGATGTAGACACCATCGAGTGCCTTGAGCAAGGTGCTGGACACCAGCGACCAGCGCACCGATCTTCGATCGGCCGGCCACTTGTAGGCGAGCACCATGGTGTCCTTGAGCACCGCGGCCTCCAGCACCAGCCTGGCCACTTTGGGGTTGCCCTCGGCATCGGTCTCGAGAACCTCGGCCTCGGTGTATTCCGACACCCACTCCGGATAGGAACCGATGTCAGCGATGACGTCCATCACCGTGCGCGGGTCCGCGTCGATGTAGATGGTCTGCGCCGTCTTATCCGCCACTGTCAGTGCTTTCCCATCAGGTTTCCCACGGGCTTTCCCATCGCTTCCGTCACGACCGGTGTCGCTGCCGCCGCTGACGCGGCGACGTCAGGTTGAGACACAACCTGGACACAAACCGTACCCTCTCCCACCGTGCCGTAACCGGCTATCAAACCGCAGGCGGCGCGCCTACCGGTCGTGACGCCTCCAGGGCGTTCTTGACCTCAAAGGCCATTCGCTTACCGGCCACTCGGCGCCGGTGATTGATGGCAGCCAGGTTCATCCTGGTGGTGTCCGCGGCGGGTTCGGCGTGCAGGAAATAGTGCAGCACGACGCCGTCAAGCACGGGCTCCAGCCAGATCTCCATGGTGCCGTTGGCAGCCCCGGCGACCGTCCAGCGGACCCCCTTGTCGGTGCGGTCCTCCACCACGTCGAGAAACAGGTCCGGAAACCAGCGGTGCCAGGCGGCCCGGTCCCCCACGGCCCGGCCCACCGCCGCAGGGCTGGCGGCGACGAACGTCTCATCGGCGACCTGGATGCTGCTCACCGCCATAGCTTCACATATCCGGGGCATGCCGGGAGCTCACTGGGCCCTAGCCCAGCGGCTGTGCCGGACGGACCCGCAGAAGATCGGCCAGCCGCCCCGCGTGGGTCTCCCAATTCC
>NZ_JAEMSG010000005.1:50673-62722 GCF_016462945.1 Mycolicibacterium sp.
TTCCAGTCCCGGGCTATCCAACGCCGCCCGGCCAACCCCATTCGCTGTGCCAGTGCCGAATCATCCAGCAGGTCGGCGATCACCTCGACGATCTCCTCATGAACCCGGCCGTCCACCACCCGGCCGGTCTCGCCATCGCGAACGGTCTCCGGCGCGCCGCCCGAGGAGCCGGCGACCACCGGCACACCGGTGGCCGACGCTTCCAGGAATACGATGCCCAAACCCTCCACGTCCAGACCCGCTCCGCGGGTGCGGCACGGCATGGCGAACACATCGGCCATCGCGTAGTGGGCGGCGAGTTCGTCGCTGGGCACCCCACCGGTGAACACCACGTCGGATGCCACCCCGCTGTCGTGCGCCAGCCGGTGCAGGGTGTCGCCGTAGGGTCCGCCGCCCACGATCACCAGGGCGGCACCGGCTACCCGGCGCCGGATGTCCGCCCACGCCTTGATCAGCATGTCCTGGCCCTTGCGTGGCACCAGCCGTGACACGCACACCACCACCGGCCGGTCGCCGAGCCGGTAGCGGGCCCGCAACTGCGCGCGGGCCACCGAGTCGGGCTGGAAGCGGTCGGTGTCGACTCCCGGTGGCAGGTGTTCAAGGCAGGCCTGCGGACCGAATGCCGAGGCGAACCTGTCGCGGGTGTAGCGACTGACGTAAGTGACGACGTCGGCGTCGGTACCGATGCGCCGCAACGCAGAGCGGGCACCCGGCAGCATCGACCATCCCACCTCGTGCCCGTGGGTGCTGGCCACCACCCGCGCCGCACCGGCGCTGCGCGCCCGCGGGCCCAGCAGCGCCAGTGGCGCGGCGGCGCCGAACCACACCGTCTCGATACCGTGGCTGCGAATCAGGGAGCGCATCCGCCGGTCCACCCCCGGCTGCGGCAGCATCAGGGTCCCGGGGTGGCGCACGAGGGTGAACGGCGCCGCACGGTCGTAAATTTCGGCGCCCTTCCACTGCGGGGCGTAGACGGTCAGCTCATGCTGGCCCGTGTCGACCAGCCGGCGAATAAATTGCTCGAGATAGGACTGGATACCGCCGCGACGCGGTGGAAAATCGTTGGTCACCAACAGGATTCGCGTCATCGCCTGTGACGCTGCACTGTCAGCCAGTGCGCCCAACGGATTTTCAGCCCGTCGGTATCGACGCCGAGTTCCTGGCGAACCGCCGCCGCCAGGTCACCGTGGCCGGGCCCACACGCCGCAGCATACAGCCGACGAAGCCCGTCGATGCCGTAGGTGTCGGCCACGAAACGGGCGAACCACCAGGCCCGGTCGTAGCCCGCGGCACGCTCGGAACCGCTCACGTCCAGCGCGGCATCCGAAGGCAGCACCGTGCTGACGTCGGCCGGAATCTCCGACGGCGGGCGGGCGACGAAGTCGGCCACCCCCTCGGTAAGCCAGCGCGGCGCATCCAAGGCTGTGTCGGCACGGGCGGCGAGGTGAAAAAGCTCGTGTGCCAACACAATTCGCAGTGCCGAGTCGCTCATTGCCGCCGCGCCGGGGGCCAACACGATCCGCTGGCCGGAAGTCCTACGGTCGGCAAGATCCACCTCGTCAGCGACGGAGACTGCGGCGATATCGGTCCATTGTCGCCGTTGATCCAGGTGGGCATCGTCGACGAACTGAGCATCGGAATCGGTGGCCACCACAACGATCTCCCGCTCCCAGTCGGTACCCCAGAATCCTTCGACGGCCGTGACGGCACCGCCGATGCCGGCACCGACCCGCTTGAGCAGGGCGTCGGTGCGGGCCCCACCGAGGCTGACCAGACGCACGGTTCGCCCATCCACGGCCACTGACTTCGAGGACGACGCCGAGTGGGCGGGCACAGCTGCGGTGCCACCGGAGATCAGCGCAGTCGCGGCAGCCAACTCAGCGACGAGGACCGCACCCACCAGGCGGGACGGACGGATTCGGCGTGCGGCCGGCTCAGTACCGACGGACGTTGTAGATCGGGGCGTTGTTCACCGGGACGACGGCCACCGGGATTCCGTAGGTGGAGGCGTGCACCATCATCCCGTCACCGACGTACATGCCGACGTGCGAGGCGTCGGAGTAGTAGGTGATCACGTCGCCGGGCTGCATCTGGTCCATCGAAACCGACTGCCCGCCGTTGGCCAGCGCCTGGCTGGAGTGCGGTAGGTAGATCCCGGCCTGCTGGAATGACCACATCACCAGCCCGGAGCAGTCGAAAGCGCCGGGACCTCCTGCACCCCAGGAATAGGGCGAGCCGAGCCGGGTGAGCGCCGCCTGCACCGCAGTCGAACCTTCGTCGCTGCCCGCGTTCGGTACCGGCAGCGCCGCCAGTGCGGAGATGTCACTGTCGGGCGCGGGCGCAGCCTCCGGGGCCGGTGCGGCCAGGAACGCCGGCGGCAGGGGGGCCGGTTCAGCAAGGGCGGCGCGCTGGCCGGGAGTCAGCGTCTGGTAGCGCGACTTAACCACGGCGATCTGAATCTGCAGTTGGGACTGCTTACGCTGCAGGTCAGCCCGTACTGCTGCGGCCTCGTCGGCGGCCACCGCGGCGGCAGCCGCAGACGCGGCGGAGGCGGCTTCGATCCTGACGGCCTCCTCGTTGAGGCTGCGGAAGCTCTGCATCTGGGCAGCCATCTCAGTGCCCATCACTCGTTGTACGGCCATCGTGTCGATCAGGCCCTGCGGCGATGCGGCGGTCAGGATTGCGTTCAGACCATCGGTGCGACCACCCATATAAACCGACGCAGCTAACTTGTCGACAGCGCCCTGGTAGGAAACCAGCCGTACTTTGGCGGCGTCGAGAGAAGCAATGTCGTTGGCGTGCGCTGTCTGCGCTTCGGCTTGGACCTGCACCTTGTGATCGAGATCCAGCTGTGCAGAATGCATGGTCTCGGTCAATTGCTCGGCCTGCCGGGACAGTTCATTGAGCTTTGCGACGGCATCCTGGGCCGGATCGGCAAAGGCCGAATTGGTGAACATGCCGGCCATCACCGTGACGCCCGCCATCGCTACTGCTAACCGCCTGTGACCAAGGGATTTGGTGAGGGACATGCGGTCAAAATTCAAGATTTTGCATCCTTATGACTGCGTCGACTCAACTCGCCGAAAAACGTTCAGGTCTCGGTAAGGTTACGAAACGGCATCGGCATTGTCCAACCTAATGCCGAACATCTCAGGGAACGTTCAGTAACTCCCGTCGCATTCGTCGCTGGCGGATCAGACGCCCGCTCGGGCTAGCAGGCCAACTCCGAACCTGGATTTCGCCGTATCGGGACCAACCTCAGCCGAGGGGCCAGACCTGCCTCAGCCAGTACTTCCAGCGCCGCTCGTTCGTCCTCCAGCAAACTCTCCGGTACGCCGAGAAGTACGCTGACCACACAGTCCCGACAACCCGGACCGCGCACCGCGCAGTCGTCACAGTCGATGATTACCGGTTCGCCCGGCGGCACCTGCCCCATATCGGTCTCTCTTCCTGCTCGGTGTTCGCTGTGCTTTCAGGGTTGCCGACTTCTCGGTTGCCCCGCACGCTAGCCACCGACACCGACAAGTTCTCTTCTCCCGGTGTGGCGAAGGCGGCCTGTCGGTGGTTGTGCTTACCGTCATTCACCATGGCCGGCTCTCCGACAGACCTCCAGCTGAGCTTTACCGACGTCGATGCCGTCGCCGAATCCGCGCTGCGGGACACCACCTTCGTCATCGTCGACCTGGAGACCACCGGATCGCGGGCGCGGCCGGCCCCGGACGGGTCCTGTGACGCGATCACCGAGATCGGTGCGGTCAAGGTGCGCGGTGGGGAGATCATCGGTGAATTCGCCACCCTGGTGGACCCGCAGCGCGATATCCCGCCGCAGATCATCGAACTCACCGGGATCACCACCGCGATGGTGCGCGATGCCCCGGCGATCGCGGCAGTGCTGCCACTGTTCCTGGAGTTCGCCCGCGGCGCCGTCCTGGTGGCGCACAACGCGGGATTTGATATCGGATTCCTGAAGGCCGCGGCCCAACAGTGCGATATCGGCTGGCCGCGTTTCCCGGTGCTGTGCACGGTGCGGCTGGCACGCCGAGTGCTGAGTCGGTCGGAGGCACCCAGCGTGCGGCTGTCCGCGCTGGCGCGTCTGGTCGGGTCGGCCACCGAGCCCACGCACCGCGCGCTGGATGACGCCCGCGCCACTGTCGACGTGTTGCACGCACTGATCGCACGGGTGGGCAATCAGGGCGTGACGACCTACGGGGATCTGCGCTCGTATCTGCCCACTGTGTCCAACGCCCAACGCGCTAAGCGGGTGCTGGCCACCGGACTTCCGCACCGGCCCGGGGTGTACCTCTTTCGCGGGCCGGGCGAAGAGGTTCTCTACGTCGGCACCGCGACCAATCTGCACCGACGCGTGGGTCAGTACTTCACCGGCGCCGATCCGCGGGGGCGGATCAAGGAAATGGTCACCCTTGCCACGGCGGTAGAGCACGTCGAATGCGCCCACGCGCTGGAGGCGGGTGTGCGTGAACTCCGTCTCCTGGCCGCCCACGCGCCGCCGTACAACCGCCGATCGCGCTTTCCGCATCGATGGTGGTGGGTAGCGCTGACCGATGAGGCCTTCCCACGGCTGTCCGTCGTGCGTGCACCCCGCCTCGAGCAAGCGATCGGCCCGTTCCGCTCACGCACGGACGCCGCCGACACCGCCGGACTGCTCGCTCGGTTCACCGGTGTGCGGACCTGTACGACCCGGATCGGCGTCCACGGCGAGCATGGCCCGAAGTGCCCGCAGCGGGAGGTGTCACCATGTCCGGCCGATCGCGGGGTATCCGCGCCGGACTATGCCGCGGCGCCATATCGAGCCGCCCGGGTGATCGACGGACTCGATAACCAGGCTCTCGCGGCCGCGATACGCGGGGTCGCCGAGTTGGCGCAGCGCGCGCGTTACGAGAGCGCCGCCCGAATGCGGGACGTCACCACGGCCACGATCGACGTGCTCTGGCGTGGGCAACGGCTGCGCGCGCTGGCAGCGGTCGCCGAACTGGTCGCCGCGGCACCCGACGGTGCGGGTGGTTGGCAGCTGGCGATCGTCAGACACGGACAGCTGGCCGCCGCAGGGTGCGCCGACCCGCACGTTCCACCGATGCCGGTGGTCGACGCGCTGCGCAGCGGTGCCCAGGTGGTGTTGCCGCAACCGGCGCCGCTGGGCGGGGCACTGGTCGAGGAAACCTCACTGATCGCGCGCTGGCTCGCCCAGCCGGGGGTTCGGATCGTCAGTGCCACCGCTGGTTTCGCCTCGCCGCGGCATTCCGCGGGCCCATGGCTCCAATGGGCAGCCACGGCGCGCTCAGCCCAGCACGCCGCTTCGCAGTTCCTGGGTGAATCCCACCTAACGCAGTTCCTGGGTGAATCCCACCTAACGCAGTTCCTGGGTGAATCCCACCTAACGCAGTTCCTGGGTGAATCCCACCCAGCGCGCGAGCAAGCGCTCGGCGGCCCCGGAGTCGATCGCCTCGGCGGCACGACTCAGAGCACTCTCCCAGGAGGGCAGCCATTCGGCATGGCTGGATAGCCCGGCGTAGGCGACCATCGCCCCCGCCGCGTTGAGCACGACGGCGTCGCGCACCGGGCCGCCTGCCCCGGCGAACACATTGCGCGCCTGTACGGCGTTGGCTTCGGCATCACCGCCCACGAGATCGCTGATCTGGGCACGGGGAAAGCCGAAGCCGAGTGGGTCGAAACTGAGCTTGTCGATGGTGCCGGCCTGCACCCGCCAGATGGTGCTGGTGGTCGTGGTGGTCAGCTCGTCGAGTCCGTCGTCGCCGTGCACCACCAGCACGCTCGCGCCACGGGCGGCGAACACCCCCGCCATCACCTCTGCGAGATCACCGAACGCGCAGCCGATCAATCCGGCCCGCGGACTTGCCGGATTCGTAAGCGGCCCAAGCAAATTGAACACCGTCGGCACACCGATCTCTCGGCGCGGCGGTCCTGCGTATCTGTAGGACGGGTGGAACACCGGCGCGAAACAGAACCCGATCCCCACCTCGGCGACGGACCGGGCCACTTCCTCGGCCCCCAGGTCGATACGGACGCCCAGCGCTTCCAGCATGTCGGCGCCGCCACTTTTTGACGATGCGGCGCGGTTGCCGTGCTTGACCACCGGCACCCCGGCAGCCGCCACCACGATCGCAGCCATCGTCGACAGGTTCACCGTGTTGAGTCGATCGCCGCCGGTGCCGACGATGTCGACGGTGTCGTTGCCGATCGCGTCGGTGGGAACTCGAAGCGCGTAGCGCAGCATGGTGTCGGCGAGCTCGCGGACCTCGGCGGCCGTCGGACGTTTCATTGTCATCGACACGCCGAAGGCGGCGATCTGGGCGGGTGTCGCGGCGCCGGCCATGATCTGGTCCATCGCCCATGCAGCCTGCCCCGCGCCGAGTTCAGATCCAGTGGTCGACCGGGTCAGGACCTGCGGCCATGTGATGGGTGGCGAACCGGGAACTGGTTCAGGTGTGGGCGATGTCACCGGCAGATCGTCGCACGTCGCAGATCCGCTACCAAAGCCCGGGAAAACAGTTTGTGACCAAATCGGCCCCTGGCTGTACCTCGACAACTACAAAGCGTCATACTTCTTCCTGTGACGAGCGCCGTAGGCACCTCCGGAACCGCGATAACGTCCCGCGTGCATTCGCTGAACCGGCCGAACATGGTCAGCGTGGGCACCATCGTGTGGCTCTCCAGCGAGCTGATGTTCTTCGCCGGTCTGTTCGCCATGTACTTCACCGCACGCGCCCAATCAGGTGGCGTCTGGCCACCGCCGCCCACCGAACTGAATCTCTTTCAGGCGGTGCCCGTGACGCTGGTGCTCATCGCGTCGTCATTCACCTGCCAGATGGGAGTTTTCGCCGCCGAACGCGGCGACGTCTTCGGCCTGCGCCGGTGGTACACCGTCACGCTCCTGATGGGCTTGTTCTTCGTCCTCGGCCAGGGATACGAGTACTTCCACCTGGTGACGCACGGCACCACCATCTCGAGCAGCGCCTACGGCAGCGTGTTCTATCTCGCGACCGGCTTCCACGGCCTGCACGTCATCGGCGGTCTGGTCGCCTTCGTGCTGCTGCTACTGCGAACCACCCTGACCAAGTTCACCCCCGCTCAGGCGACCGCGGCGATCGTCGTGTCCTACTACTGGCACTTCGTCGACATCGTCTGGGTCGCCCTGTTCGCAACGATCTACTTCATCCGTTGAGGCGAAATCCAGTGCTACGAAATCTGATGATGCGAAGGGGTTCGATGCTCACGATTGGGTCCCGCGTGAGCGGCAAGTCGCATCGGCGGCTTCGTCGCCGGCTGACCGCGGCTGTCCTGCTGGTATTCGGTTTGAGCCTGGCCGGCGTACTGGCCGCGACCCTGACGCCGACCCCCCAGGTGGCTGTCGCCGACCAGTCCCAGTCGGCGCTGCTGCGCACTGGTCAACAACTCTTCGAAACGGCGTGTATCACCTGCCACGGCGCCAACCTGCAGGGCGTAACAGGCCGCGGGCCCAGCCTGCTCGGTGTCGGTGAGGCGGCGGTCTACTTCCAGGTCTCCACCGGCCGTATGCCGGCGATACGCGGCGAGGCTCAGGCGATGCGCAAGCCACCCAGTTTCGATGAACCCCAGGTGGACGCACTCGGCGCCTACATCCAAAGCATGGGTGGTGGACCGCTGGTCCCGCGCGACGCCAACGGCCAGATCGCCGATCAGTCGCTGATCGGCAGTGACGTCGCCCGTGGCGGAGACCTCTTCCGACTCAACTGCGCGTCATGCCACAACTTCACCGGCCGCGGCGGCGCACTGTCCTCGGGCAAGTACGCGCCCGCGTTGGATCCGGCCACCCCGGCACAGATTTACACGGCAATGCTGACCGGGCCGCAGAACATGCCGAAGTTCTCCGATCGCCAACTCGGCCCCGAGGAGAAGCGGGACATCATCGCCTATGTCCGTTCCTCCAGCGAGACACTGAATCCGGGCGGCTACGGGCTCGGCGGTTTTGGACCCGCGCCGGAGGGTATGGCGATCTTCATCATCGGAATCGTGGCCGCCGTTGCGGCGGCGCTGTGGATCGGGGCGAGGTCGTGAGCGACTACACGGGAGACCAGCCGACCGACGAGCAACTGGCGGCCATGTCAACAGAGGACCTGGTCCGGCTCGGCGGCAAACTCGACGGTGTCGACACCGTACTGAAGGAGCCCCGCTGGCCGGTCGAGGGCACTCGGGCTGAGAAGCGTGCGGAGCGATCGGTCGCACTCTGGCTGTTGCTCGGCGGCATCATGGGATTGGCTCTGCTGCTGGTTTTCCTGTTCTGGCCCTGGGAGTACAAGCCCAATGGCGTCGAAGGCAACTTCCTCTACACCATGGCCACTCCCCTCTACGGCGTGACGTTCGGGTTATCGATCCTGGCCATCGGGATCGGCGCGGTGCTCTACCAGAAGAAGTTCATCCCCGAAGAGATCTCGATCCAGGATCGGCACGACGGACAGTCCTCGGAACTGGATCGCAAAACCGCGGCGGCCAACCTGGTCGACGCGTTCGAGGGATCCACCGTCAAGCGCCGCAAGCTGATCGGCATGTCGCTCGGGATCGGTTTGGGCGCATTCGGCCTGGGCACCCTGATCGCCGCGGCGGGCGGCATCATCAAGAACCCCTGGAAGCCGGTAGTGCCCACCGCGGACGGTCTCAAGGCGGTGCTCTGGACGTCGGGCTGGACCCCACGGTTCAAGGGCGAGACGATCTATCTCGGACGCTCCACCGGCAGGCCGGGTGAGTCACCATTGGTGAAGATACGTCCGGAGGATCTCGATGCCGGCGGTATGGAGACGGTATTCCCCTGGCGCGAATCCGACGGCGATGGAACCACGGTGGAGTCGCACGAGAAACTCGGCGCGATCGCCATGGGTGTGCGCAACCCGGTGATGCTGATCCGTATCAGACCGGTCGACATGACCCGCGTCGTCAAACGCCAGGGTCAGGAGAGCTTCAACTTCGGCGATCTGTTCGCCTACACCAAGGTCTGTTCGCACCTGGGTTGCCCGTCCTCGCTGTTCGAACAGCAGACCTACCGCATCCTGTGCCCGTGTCACCAGTCGCAGTTCGACGCGCTGCACTTTGCCCGGCCCATCTTCGGACCGGCTGCTCGCGCTTTGGCGCAGCTACCGATTACCATCAATAACGACGGATACCTCGTCGCCGACGGCGACTTCATCGAACCCGTTGGACCGGCTTTCTGGGAGCGCAGATCATGAGCACAAGTGTCGCGGACCGAGTTGGGATAGTTGCCGACAATCTCGATTCCCGGTACCACCCCTCGGGAGCCCTTCGGCGCCAGCTGAACAAGGTGTTCCCCACCCACTGGTCATTCCTGCTGGGCGAGATCGCCATGTACAGCTTCATTATTCTGCTGCTGACCGGTGTGTATCTGACGCTGTTCTTCGACCCTTCGATGGCAGAGGTCACCTACAACGGCGTCTACCAGCCGCTGCGCGGTATCGAGATGTCGCGGGCCTACGAGACCGCGTTGGATATCAGCTTCGAAGTCCGCGGCGGGCTTTTCGTCCGGCAGGTTCACCACTGGGCGGCACTGCTGTTCGCCGCGTCGATCATGGTGCACCTGGCCCGCATCTTCTTCACCGGTGCCTTCCGGCGTCCCCGCGAGGCGAACTGGGTGATCGGCTCGCTGCTGCTCATCCTGGCCATGTTCGAGGGCTTCTTCGGCTACTCGCTGCCCGATGATCTGCTGTCCGGTACCGGCATTCGCGCAGCACTCTCGTCGATCTCCCTGGGGATCCCGGTGATCGGCACCTGGATGCACTGGGCGCTCTTCGGTGGCGACTTCCCCGGCGACATCATCATCCCCCGGCTGTACGCCATCCACATCCTGCTGTTCCCGGGGATCATGCTCGGACTGATCGGTATGCACCTGGCGCTGGTGTGGTTCCAGAAGCACACCCAGTTCCCCGGCCCGGGACGCACGGAGACCAACGTTGTCGGCGTCCGGGTGATGCCGGTGTTCGCGGTCAAGTCCGGTGCCTTCTTCGCGATCGTCGTCGGCATCCTCGGATTAATGGGCGGCCTTCTGCAGATCAACCCGATCTGGGTGCTGGGCCCCTACAAGCCGTCCCAGGTCTCAGCCGGCTCGCAGCCGGACTTCTACATGATGTGGACCGACGGCCTCATCCGTCTGTTCCCGCCGTGGGAGATCTACTTCGGCAACCACACCATCCCGGCCGCGGTGTGGGTGGCGGTGCTCATGGGTGTGATCTTCGGCCTGCTGATGGTCTACCCGTTCCTGGAGCGGTGGTTCACCAAGGACGACGCACACCACAATCTGCTGCAGCGCCCGCGCGACGTTCCGGTCCGCACCGGGATCGGCGCCATGGCGATCGCGTTCTACATGGTGCTGACCTTCAGCGCGATGAACGACATCATCGCCTACACCTTCCACGTCTCGTTGAACGCGACGACCTGGATCGGCCGAATCGGCATGCTGGTGCTACCACCACTGGTGTTCTTCATCACCTATCGGTGGGCGGTCGCACTGCAGCGCAGTGACCGTGACGTGCTCGCCCATGGCATCGAGACCGGCATCATTAAACGGCTGCCGCACGGTGCCTACATCGAGGTGCACCAGCCGCTGGGGCCGGTCGACGACCATGGCCACCCGCTTCCGCTGGAGTATCAGGGTGCTGCCCTGCCGAAGCGAATGAACAAGCTGGGCTCCGGCGGCCAACCGGGTCGCGGCACCTTCCTGACCGCCGACCCGGCGTCCCAGAACGCCGCGCTGACCGAGGCGGCACACACCTCCGAACAGCGGGCCCTCACCGCGCTGAAGGAATATCAGGGCCGTGAGGCAGGGAGCAACGGCAACGGGTCCAACGGCAACGGCTCTAACGGCAACGGGTCCAACGGCAACGGCTCTAACGGAAACAGTTCCAACGGTCATCACTAGTCCGATGTGACGAGAGGGGTCCCCGCCAATCCGGCTGGAGACCTTCTCGTTTCAGGGTCGGATCAGTTGACCGTGTCATGGATCACGTCCGCGAGCCGGCGCTGGAATGCGACCAGGATCGCTGGCATCGCGACAGTGATGACCGCGGCTGTCCCGAGCGCCATCCATGCTCCGGTATCGCTCTCGGTGGCGAGTAAGTAGGTCGCGGTAGCGACTGCAATCAGGGCTAGGCCCATCGCCGCCAGTAGCGACACCGAGCCGCGCAGCCAGAGCCGTTCCACCGCGGCCGCGGGAACTTCCGGCATCGGAGCCGAAGATTGCGGCTGGGGGGCGTAGGGATCGACCGCGGTACCGAAGACCCGCAGCTTCTCGGTCGGAGCCTCGGTAGGCCGCACCGGGGCGTCCACCGCTGGTTCATCCGGCGTCGGCCCGGATTCGGTCAGCGCCGTCCGACGTGCCCTCATCAGCAGCGGAATGGCGCCGATGATGATCAGGGCGGACACGACGATGATGCTGTACAACAGCCAGGACGAATGCTTTTCCGCATCGCCTACGGGTCCCCGGCCGAGCCGCACCAGGGCGACCGTCGCGATGACACTGATGGCCAACAGGACCAGCCAGATCGCCCCGCACACACCCACCATGAGCCGGTCCACCATCTCGGGCGAGCGACCCCGTTCAACGTGGGCAGGATCCGAGGCGATCAACAGCTCGTCTGCGCCGCGTTGTTCTGATTCGATGACAACACCGTCCCGTCGCTCGTGGTGATGGAGCAGTTCAGTCGGCTGACCAGAAACAGGCTGGAGGCCTGTACTGAACCGACATCAGACTGCGAGATCGGTGTCACCGTCAGCGACCACGGGATATAGACATTTCGCTGGGTGCGTCGGCGGCCGGAGGCATCGACATAGGTGATCGTGATGATGTCACCGGGTGCCTTGGTGCCGCTAACGGAGTAGGTCACCTGCCGCGGACCTGCCGCAGTGGTGGTGACCGGCGGTGGCGGTGCGGCGGTCTCCGGCGGCGGGGCCTCCGTCACGACCGGCGGCGGTGCGGGTTCCGGCATCACCGTGACGGTCTCGGTCTCCGGTGGCGGGGGCGGTTCCGGTG
>NZ_JAEMSG010000201.1 GCF_016462945.1 Mycolicibacterium sp.
GGCGGGTACGGAGCGCGGGACGGATACCCTCGCCCGGTTTCAGACGTCTCGAAGCGACCGGTGCGTGCCGGCCTCGGCGGGTACTGGCCGCGGTCGTCGCGCCGTTCCCGGGGTTCGCGCCGGGGCGGCGGGGGTGTGCGACCGGGTTCGCGGTCCGCCCGCGGCCGTCGCCGTGGCTGATCCAACGGCGGCTCGCTGTTCCTGGCCGAACGACTCGGGGTCTGACGCCGCCTCGGCGGTGCGTCATCGAAGTCCTCGAGTGGCGGTCGAGGGCGACGTGACCGTGCTGGCGCGGGATCGCTGGGCCTGCGGTCCGGACCGGGCCGCCGGCCCGCAGGTGCGCGATCGGCACCGTGCCGGGGTTTGGCCGGCCGTCTGACTGCCTCGCGCGCGCCAGAACGCGCGAACATCGAGGACAGCGTTGCCGACCACCCGGCGAATCGGCTGGGCTGTGTGGGTAGTCCCGCGGCGGCGCTATCGACAGTTGCCGATTGCGGGTTGGGTGCCATTGCCAGGAACCAGCGGATCATCCCGATCAGCAGCACGGCGGCCGAGGTGAACAGCATCAGGGGGAAGCGTTCGATCAGCGGGTACCCGCAGTTGATCGCAATATCCTTGAGCCCACCGAATGCCGAACCGTGCAATATGAAGTAGGCCAACGGAACCGCGACGAATAACAGCAGCGGCGGCTGGACTACTGCGGTGAAGATGCTGGACCGCCGGACGAGCAGTACGGCAGCGATGCATCCCAGGGCGTAACAGGCTGCAAATGTGTTGCCCAGTTCGCTGTTGTCGGAACCGGCTTCGATCGCGAAACCGGCGAGGGTTGCGGTGACCGCGATCAGCACCGCACCCCACGACTGCAGACCCGCACGGTGCCCGAACGCGGAGCGCTGTTCGTCCGCGACCGTCGGCTGAGCTGGCACTCCTAGACCGTACCGGCTCGACGTGCGCCCTGCCCTCCGTGCCCATTCCCGTGTCGCTGCGCCCTAGACTTCGACCCTGTGAGCTTGAGCCTGGCAATCGTCGGACTGCCCAACGTCGGAAAATCAACCTTGTTCAACGCGCTGACCCGCAATAACGTGCTGGCGGCCAACTACCCGTTCGCCACCATCGAGCCCAATGAGGGTGTGGTTCCGCTGCCCGACGCTAGGTTGGCCAGGCTGGCGGAGATGTTCGGATCCGAACGGATCCTGCCGGCGCCGGTGACTTTCGTCGACATCGCCGGCATCGTCAAAGGTGCCTCTGAGGGCGCCGGTCTGGGTAACAAGTTCCTGGCCAACATTCGCGAGTGCGACGCCATCTGTCAGGTGGTCCGGGTCTTCGCCGACGACGATGTCGTGCACGTCGACGGCACGGTCGATCCCCGATCCGATATTGAGGTCATCGAGACCGAGTTGATCCTTGCCGATATGCAGACTCTGGACAAGGCCGTGCCGCGGCTGGAGAAGGAGGCCCGCAACAACAAGGACCGCAAGGCCGTTCACGAGGCCGCGGTGGCCGCCCAGCAGTTGCTCGATGGGGGCACCACACTTTTCGCGGCCGGCGCCAAGGTTGATTCGGCCGCGCTGCGCGAGCTGAACCTGTTGACCACCAAGCCGTTCCTGTATGTGTTCAACGCCGATGAGTCGGTGTTGGGAGACGACGCCAAGATGGCTGAGTTGCGCGCTCTGGTCGCCCCCGCCGATGCGGTGTTCCTCGATGCCAAGATCGAGTCCGAGCTCCAGGAACTTGATGACGAGTCCGCGGCCGAACTGCTGGAGTCGATCGGTCAGCACGAGCGCGGCCTGGATTCGCTGGCGCGGGCGGGTTTTCACACCCTGAAGCTCCAGACGTATCTGACTGCCGGACCCAAGGAGTCCCGGGCCTGGGTGATCCACCAGGGCGATACCGCGCCCAAGGCCGCCGGGGTGATCCACACCGATTTCGAGAAGGGCTTCATCAAGGCCGAAGTGGTTTCCTTCGCAGACCTCACGACGGCCGGATCGATGGCAGCCGCCAAGGCGGCCGGAAAAGTCCGCATCGAAGGCAAGGATTACGTGATGGCTGATGGTGACGTGGTGGAGTTCCGGTTC
>NZ_JAEMSG010000134.1 GCF_016462945.1 Mycolicibacterium sp.
GGAAGGCAGCAAGGGTCAACGGGCTCTGGCGGGTGCGCGGGGTCCCCTTCTCGCCAGGTGCGGCGATTTCACAGCATTGACGAAAGGCGCGCGGTGTCGTTTCAGTCCATGGGCCGCAGCGAACTACAGACACAGCATGAGCTGCAGCGGCGCAATTACGCCGAGCTGCAGGCCAAGAAGTTGTCCCTGGATCTCACCCGCGGCAAGCCGTCCGGCGAACAGTTGGACCTGTCCAACGCGCTGCTGGATTTGCCCGGCAGCGGCGACTACCGCGACGACGAGGGCACCGACACCCGCAACTACGGGGGCCTGCACGGGCTGGGTGGCCTGCGCGCCATCTTCAGCGAACTACTGGGCATCGCTGTTCCCAATCTGATCGCCGCAAACAATTCCAGCCTTGAACTGATGCACGACATGGTGGTGTTCTCGATGCTGCACGGCGGTGTGGATTCGCCACGGCCGTGGATTCAGGAGCAGCTCGCCGGATCCGCCGTGAAGTTCCTGTGTCCGTCACCGGGCTACGACCGTCATTTCGCGATCACCGAAAGCCTGGGCATCGAGATGATCGCCGTACCGATGCGGGAGGACGGCCCCGACGTTGACATGGTCGAGGAGCTCGTGGCGCAAGACCCGGCGATCAAGGGAATGTGGTCGGTGCCGCTGTTCTCCAATCCCACGGGCACCGTCTACTCATGGGACGTGGTGCGTCGGCTGGTCCAGATGCGCACCGCCGCGCCGGATTTCCGGATCTTCTGGGACAACGCCTACGCGGTGCACACCCTCACAATGGACTTTCCCCGACAGGTCGATGTGCTGGGTCTGGCCGCTACGGCGGGCAACCCGAATCGGCCGTACGTTTTCGCCTCGACCTCCAAGATCACCTTCGCCGGCGCAGGTGTGAGCTTCTTCGGTGGCTCGCTGGGAAACATCGCCTGGTACCTGCAACATGCCGGCAAGAAGTCGATCGGGCCCGACAAGGTGAACCAACTGCGGCATCTGCGGTTCTTCCGAGACGCCGACGGGGTGCGGTTGCACATGATGCGCCACCAGCAGGTGCTCGCTCCGAAGTTCGCACTTGTCGCGGACATCCTCGATAAGCGACTGACCGAATCCAAGATCGCGTCGTGGACCGAGCCGAAGGGCGGTTACTTCATCAGCCTGGACGTGCTGCCCGGCACTGCCAAGCGCACGGTGGCACTGGCCAAGGACGCTGGCATCGCGGTCACCGAGGCCGGCGCGGCGTTCCCGTATCGAAAAGACGCGGACGACAAGAACATTCGCATCGCGCCGAGCTTTCCGCCGGTGTCGGACCTAGCCGATGCGATCGACGGGCTGGCCACCTGCGCGATGCTCGCGGCTACCGAGTCCCTGCTGGCGTCCGGCTCTGTCACAGACGGTCGGTAGCCTTCTCACGTGGCGCTCTACCGGAAATACCGACCGGCGACTTTCGCCGAGGTAGTGGGTCAGGAGCACGTCACCGAACCCCTGTCGACCGCGTTGGCGGCTGGGCGTATCAACCACGCCTACCTGTTCTCCGGGCCACGAGGCTGTGGCAAGACGTCCTCGGCACGGATCCTGGCCAGGTCGCTGAACTGTGAACAAGGTCCGACACCGACGCCGTGCGGGGTGTGCGACTCCTGTCTGGCGCTGGCGCCCAATGGCGTTGGCTCGGTCGACGTCGTCGAACTCGACGCCGCCAGCCACGGCAGTGTTAACGACACCCGGGAACTGCGGGATCACGCGTTCTATACCCCCGCGCAGTCGCGCTACCGCATCTTCATCATCGACGAAGCGCATATGGTCAGCAAGGAGGGATTCAACGCACTCCTCAAGATCGTCGAGGAGCCACCCGAGCACCTGATCTTCGTGTTCGCCACCACCGAACCGGAGAAGGTGCTGGCCACCATCCGCTCGCGCACGCACCACTATCCCTTCCGGTTGCTGGCACCCCGCATCATGCGCGGCCTGATCGAAGGGATCCTGGCCGCCGAGGATGTCGAGATCGATGACGCGGTGTTCCCACTGGTCATTCGGGCGGGCGGAGGTTCGCCGCGCGACACCCTCAGCGTGCTCGACCAGCTACTGGCGGGCGCCGACGGCAACCGGGTGCGCTACCCGCTGGCGTTGGCGTTGCTCGGGGCGACCGATGTCGCCCTGATCGACGACGCCGTCGATGCGCTGGCCGCCGCAGACGCTGCCGCCCTGTTCGGCGCGGTCGAATCGGTGATCGACGCCGGGCACGACCCCCGGCGGTTCGCTATCGATCTGCTCGAACGTTTCCGCGATCTGATTGTGCTGCAGGCTGTTCCGGATGCCGCAAGTCGCGGTGTGGTGGACGCACCCGGTGACGTGCTCGACCGGATGCGCGAGCAGGCGGGCCGCGTCGGTCCCGCCACGCTGGCCCGCTATGCCGAGGTGGTGCACAACGGGTTGGGGGAGATGCGCGGTGCGACCGCTCCGCGACTGTTGCTGGAGGTGGTGTGCGCCCGGCTACTGTTGCCGTCGGCCAGCGACACCGAGTCCGCACTGCTGCAACGTATCGAGCGCATCGAGACCCGGTTGGACATCTCGATTCCGGTCGGCGAAGCCACCATCAGTGCCGCCGCCAGTGCGTCCGATAGGCAGTACGTTCGCAAGACGCAGGCCCCCGTGCCAGATATGGCCAAATCCCCTGCATTGCAAGCGAAATCAGCCCCGGCACCGCCTCTTCCCAAGGCTGAACCCGACCCGGTCCCTGTACCTGCTCCCGAACCCGAACCCGAAGTTCAATCCGAACCTGTCGCGGAACCCGAGCCTGTCATGGCCCCCGAACCTGCTCCCGAACCGATTCCGTCGATTGAACCCGAGCCCACAGCCGCGGCACCGTCAACCCCCGCAGCGGCCGGGGGACCGGCTGAGCCGAGTGCGGCAGCGGTTCGCAGTATGTGGTCGACCGTGCGGGACAAGGTGCGGGAGCGCAGCCGAACCACCGAGGTCATGCTGGCTGGGGCAATCGTGCGGGCGGTTGAGGACAACACGTTGATTCTGGCCCACGAGTCGGCCCCACTGGCCAGGCGGCTGAGCGAGCAGCGCAACACCGACGTGATCCGAGACGCCCTCAAAGACGCCCTGGGTGTGGATTGGCGGGTGCGCTGCGAGGTCGGAGTCGGCGAGTCGGCGGCCGTCGCCCAACCGCCTGCGCCGGAACTCGTATCCGATCCCGTGGACACGCAGCTGGCCGAAGAGGAGAGCATGATCGCTGAAGTCGGCCGCGACGAGGACACCGCGCCGCGGCGTGACCCCGAAGAAGTCGCGCTGGAACTGCTGCAGACCGAACTCGGCGCTCGCCGGATCGACGGCTGACAAGCCGTACCCGTAACCACACAATTGCACGGCCTAACACTGAGGAGTTTGATGGGACGCCTCAGCGCTTCCAGCACCATCCTGATCGACGCAGAACCCGCGGCCGTGCTCAGCGCCGTCGCCGACTACCGCGTTGTTCGCCCCAGAATTCTGTCGCCGCATTACAGCCAGTACCAGGTTCTGGAGGGCGGTCAGGGCCAGGGCACCGTCGCGAGCTGGAAACTGCAGGCGACGAAGTCGCGGACGCGCGAGGTGCGGGCGGCCGTCGACGTCGCCGGACATACCGTGATCGAGAAGGACGGTAATTCGTCCCTGGTCACCAACTGGACAGTCGCCCCGGCCGGCATCGCCGGGACGAGTGTCACGGTGAAGGCGACCTGGAAGGGCGCCACCGGCATCAAGGGATTCTTCGAAAAGCCCTTCGCCCCGCTGGGCCTACGCAAGATCCAGGACGAGGTACTTGCCAACCTCAAGAACGAGCTCGAGGGTTAGGTCCGTGCCCTAGGTGGTCCTGGGCGGCTGGGTCGCCAGGAACGCGACCACACCCTGTGCGACGGCGTTCGCGTACTTCTGGCGGCCCTCCTCGCTTTCCATCAGCGTGGAGTCCAGCGGGTTCTTCATATTGCCGAGCTCAACCAGGATCGACGGGTACTGCGCCAGGTTCAGCCCGGCGATATCGGCGCGGGGATTGAGGCCGTCGGCCCCGATGTAGGTCGATGGCGGAATGCCGGAATTGGACAGCTGATCACGCATCATCCGGGCGAACTGAATCGACGGGCCGGCCTGAGCGGCGTTCAGCGGTGGACTTGAGTACAGAATGTGAAACCCGCGCCCGGTGGCCGGCCCGCCGTCTCCATGGATCGACACCACCGCGTTGGGTTGCAGGGCGTTGGCCATGGCTGCGCGTTCATCGACACACGGACCCACGGCATCGTCATTTCCACGTGACATCGCCGTGCGCACGCCGAACTGGGTCAGCGCCGCCCGGATCCGGAGCACGGTGTCCCAGGTGAAGGTGTGCTCGGCATAGCCGCCCTCGGTATTGGTGCCGGAGGCCTGGCAGTCCTTGGTGCCGCCGCGGCCGGTGGGCACCTGGCGGGTCATGGAGGCGTCGTTGGCGCCGTTGTGACCCGGGTCGAGGAACACGATCATGCCCGCGACACTGCCCGGTGCGGCGTGGGTGGCCGGTGCTGCCAGCGATGACGCGGCGAGCAGTAGGGCGGTGGACGTCGCGGCCACGACACGCATAGGGGCGAACTTCAGCACGGGCGTCACGGTAATCCCCCGGCGTCTAGGCTGGAAAGTCACCAGCCGCCTGAATGGCCGGCTGCAACGAAGTCGAGACCGATATGCAAGGAGACTGTCATGCAACCCGGTATTACACCCGGTGGCCCCAGTGACTTGGGGGCTTTCGGCAGTCAGGCCCAACAGGCCCAACAGGCCCAGCAAGCCCAACAGGCCCTGGGCAATCTGCAGGCGGCCCTGGCCCAGGCCCAGCACATGCAGCAGCACCTGCTCGTGGCTCAGCAGCAGATCACTCAAACCGAAGTGCAGGGACAGGCCGGCGCCGGGTTGGTCGAGGTGACCCTCAACGGGCACGGCAAGGTGGTGTCGGTGCGGATCGACCCGAGTGTCGTCGACGCAGGCGATGTGGAAACGCTGCAAGACCTGATCATCGGGGCACTTGATGACGCCGCTGAGAACATGCGGGAAACGGTGAAGGCGATCCTTGGCCCGTTGGCGGGCGCGGGTGGCCAGCCGCAGCCGGGGTCCTGACTTGTCCCGTCATGTTTGAGGGTCCCGTCCAGGATCTGATCGACGAGTTCGGCAAGCTGCCGGGCATCGGGCCCAAGAGCGCGCAGCGGATCGCCTTTCATCTTCTGTCTGTCGAGACGCCGGATATCGACCGGCTCACCGCGGTGTTGGCCCGAGTGCGCGACGGTGTGCAGTTTTGCGAGGTGTGCGGCAATGTGTCGGAGGCGCAGCGCTGTCGGATCTGTGCCGACGCGCGGCGTGACGGAACGCAGGTGTGTGTGGTCGAGGAGCCCAAGGATGTGCAGGCTGTCGAGCGCACCCGGGAGTTTCGTGGGCGCTATCACGTCCTCGGGGGTGCGCTGGATCCGCTGTCCGGGATCGGACCTGACCAACTACGGATTCGCCAGTTACTCAACCGAATTGGGGAGCGGGTCGACGGGGTCGACATCACCGAGGTGATCATCGCGACCGACCCCAACACCGAAGGTGAGGCTACCGCCACCTATCTGGTCCGCATCCTGCGCGATATCCCGGGGCTGACCATCACCCGCATCGCCTCCGGGTTGCCCATGGGCGGCGACCTCGAGTTCGCCGACGAGCTGACCCTCGGCCGAGCACTGTCCGGCCGCCGCTCGATGGTCTGACCGGATCAGATCCACTGTCTTTCGCTCCGCGCGCCGGTGGGTCGTAATAGTGTTCAGCGGGTGTCGCTCACAGAGATTGCGTTGAAGCGACAGCTAAGCGCTGCGCCGGGTGCGCGGTGGCTGTGGGTTGGGGTCCTCACCGCCGCACTGGGCACGACGGCGTTGATCGGCGCCGTCGGCGATGCCGCGGCTGCCCCCCGACCTGACGGATCCGATAGGGATGCCGCGACGGTAGCTGCCGGACCTCCGCGGCCCGCGGCCCGCGTCGCCGGGGCCACATCGGCGCACCCGGCACCATCGATGAATCGGGTCAACCGGGCGCTGGCCGGAGAATCGGCCGGGCCTGCCGGACTGCACCGGTCGGCCGCGTTACGGCGCGCGCTGTCGATGCCTTTCGCAACGGCTGCGACCGGAACCGATTCGGTTCCAACGGGTCGCACCTCCGTCTTCGCCCCGGGCCCGATACGATCCGCCATTCTTGCGGTGCAGGCCGTCACCTACGGGTATCCGCTACTCGAATTCGAGAGATTCAGGTCCGAGGCGCCGGGGCTGAACATCATCTGGTCCGAGACCGGTTTCGCGGCACCGGACGTGGTGCCGATCTGGCGCCCTAACACCGATACCCTCTACTCCCGCGCGGTATTGGATCTCAGTGGTGGCCCGGTGGTGTTGTCCGTCCCGGACATGGGAGACCGCTACTTCAGCTTTCAACTCAACGACCCCTACACCAACGCGATCTCCTACCTCGGCACCCGCACAACGGGCTCCGGTCCCGGCCGGTACGCCATCACCTGGGATGGCGGACCCCAGGTCGCCGTCGAGGGCGCCCAATCGGTGACCGTGCCCTATCGCAACATCGTGCTACTCGGGCGCACACTTGCCGGCGACGCGGCCGACCAGCGTCAGGCCATCGCCCTGATGGATCAGTACAGCCTCACACCCTCCGGACCTACCGGCAGCCCGCCCCCCCAGACCCCGATGCCCTCCGGACTCGC
>NZ_JAEMSG010000036.1 GCF_016462945.1 Mycolicibacterium sp.
ACCGGCGGACGATGAAGGCGATCATCGCGACTTCCGCAGCCGACGGGTGCGTACCTTCGCGCGGGGGTCGACCGCCTCGCGGACGCCGTCGCCGAGAACGTTGAGCGCCAGGATGGTGACAGTGATGAGGATTCCCGGAGCGATCGAGACCCATGGCCGGGTATAGAGCTGGGTCTGACCATCGTTGACAAGGCTGCCCCAACTCGCCTGCGGGGGCTGAACGCCGATCGAGAGGAACGACAGGGCCGACTCAGTCAGGATGCACGTCGCGACCATGAGAGGGAATATGACGATCACGCTCGGTATGACATTCGGCAATACCTCGCGGAACAGCAGACGCCTGCGCCGGGCACCCTGGGCGATCGATGCTTCGATGTAGTCTCGGCGTCGGACCGCGATCACCTCGCCTCGCACCGGACGTGCCACGTAGGGGACGTAGATCACCCCGATGATCAGAATCGGCAGCCACAGGCTCTGCGGATCGACCGTGATCGGCCCGAGCGAGAGCCCCTGGGTGAGTAACACCGTCGAGAGCGCGATGGCGAGAAGGTAGATCGGGAACGCCCAGATGATGTCGAGCGTCCGCGAGACGACGGCATCGGTCACTCCCCCGAGGAAGCCGGCGAAAAGCCCTACCAGCGTTGCGATGAGACACGCGATCAACGCCGCACCAATGCCGACGAGCAGCGATGCGCGGCCGCCGTAGAGCAGCCGAGCCGCCACGTCGCGGCCCTGGGTATCGGCACCAAGGAAGTACTGCGATCGCAGCGTCGGCCCGATCGGAATCGAGCCGAGGCCACTGTCGTTCGGCTGGATGACCGCGACCTGTTTTCCATCGATGACGACCGTTCCCGACAGATTCGAGGCGAACGGATCGGTATGGGCAACGTGGTCGGCGTAGACCGGAGCGAGCAGTGTGCCCGCCGCAATCAGCACCAGTGCAGCAGCAGCAAGCATCGCCGCACGGTTACGTCGCAGCCGGGAGATCGCAGTCGCCCAGGTCCCGCGTCCCGGGCGAGCGGAGGCCTGCGTGGCAATAGTCACGTGCAGGTCATGTGGGCCGTTACTGCACCCAGGCTTGCTCGATCATGAATCCACCCACGACCGAAGGGTTGTACTTGTAGTTGCCCACCCGGGCCGAGACGAAGTCAAGCTTGCTGCCGACGAACATCGGCACCCACGGCGAAGCGTCGGTAACAAGCTTGTCGATCTCGGTCCACTCCTTGGCCGCCGCCTCGGGGTCAGTCAACTGCAACGCTTCGGCCTCCTTGGTCTTCTTATCAATGGCGGGATCGCAGAACATCGAGAGGTTCGGATTGGCTGTGCTGTTGGGCCGGTAACCGCCGCATCCCACGACCACGTCCAGGAAGTCCGCAGGCGCGGTGTAGTCGGGGTACCAATAGCTCGGCGAGATCTGTGCCTTATTCGCCGAGTCCTGGACATAGGTGTACTGCACGCTGGAGTTGAGCGCCTTCGAGCTTGCGTCGTACCCGAGATCCCTCAGCAGCGAGACGAAGTAGTTGCTGATCGCGGTGTAGGCCTCTTCGGTCGTCGTGATGATGACCACCTTCTGCCCCTTCGTTCCCGACTCCTCGACGAGTTGGCGGGCCTTCTCCATATCCGGTGCGCTCCAGGTCGTACCCGGATCCTTCGTCCACGGGCAGTACGGTTCGTATGACGGGAAGTTCGGTGGGAGCACCTGACAGGTGATTTCCGCGAGCTTCGGTCCGCCCCAGATCTGCTGCAGCGCTTTACGGTCCGCCGCGTAGTTGAGTGCCTGGCGGACCTTCAGATTGTCGAACGGCGCCACCTGGGTGTTGAGCGCCATGTGATACACCTGCGGCCTCGGGTCGATGAAGATCCGATCCTGATACTTAGTGCTGATCTCCTCCAGCCGATCGGCAGGCGGTTGGTCGGCGATGTAGTCCGCGTCCCCGTTGGCGACCTGGGTGGTGCCCTCATTCGGGCTGATCGCGAGGTTGAACTCGATCCGATCCGGGTATCCGTTCGGCTGCGCCTCGCCCGACCACTGCACAAACTGGGGATTGCGAACCATCACCATGCTCTCGCTGGGCGTGTAGCTCTCAATCATGTAGGGGCCGGTCGCGGGCAACGGCTTCACACCGGTTTCCTCCGCCGGAGTATCGGCTGGCAAGGCATAGGCGAACGGCAGTGCAAGCTTCTGGAGGAAGTCAGGATCCTTCTTGGCGAGTTTGAAGGTCACAGTCATCGCCTGATCGTCGGCGAGGATTCCGGCACTCAGGTCGCAGGCCTTCCCGGCCTCCGGGGTTGCCTCGCACTCTTCGCCGCCCTTGATCGCGGAGTAGAAGTTCGCGACCGGTCCGGGCAGCTTGTATTGACGCTCGATCGTCGCCTTGAAGTCGCTCGGCTTGACCTCCTGGCCGGTCGAGTACTTCACGCCCTTGTGCAGCGTGAACTCGTAGCTGAGTCCGTCCTCGCTTGGCTTCGGGATTTCGGTGGCGAGGTCGGGCACCAGCGTGTTGCCCTCCGGACCCGGGACACGCTTCCAGGTCAGTAGGCCGTCGTTGGTCATCCGCAGCAGCGACCAGTTGCCGTCATAGTCGATGCCCGGGTCGATCGATGATCCGAATCCCTCCCAGATGATCTTCATCGTTCCGCCCCGGTGCGGGCTGCCTAGCGTCTGGTCCGTGGTCGGGTCGCCCGACGAGCCCTGCGTTGCCGACGACGAGGCCGCTACGCTGCCCGTCGAATCCGACGATCGACCGCAGCCGGCTGCACCGGCAACGACGACGGGGATGAGCAGGAATCCGAACGTCTGACGAAACTTCATCTCATACTCCCTAGTGCGCTCAATCAAGTGCGCGTTGCATTGCGGTGATGACTCGTTGTAGGTCCTTGCGGGTGCGGATGATGTGTCGCTCGAGCGAGCGCGTGATCCAGGGGCCGTGCGCCCGGGCGTCCGGATCGCCCTGCAACGATGCGATCTCCTCCCATAGGTTCGGCCCGATCGGAAGATGACTGGCTCCGATCCAGTGTTCGCTCTTCGTGTTCTGGACCCTGCGGTCAAGGTGGGTGGCATAGGCATCGCGACTCAGGAAGGCTGCGACCTTGTTGTCGCCGACACGTCGCAGGTGTCGTGCGGCCTGCCGGTGGTCCTTCGTCGTGAGAGCGGTGCGGGCGGCGTTGAGTTCCTTCAGATCCTTGGCGAGCTGGGTGTGCGGATAACAGGTCTCGATCTGGCTGTCTACCGCCGAGAGTTCGGTGCCGACCTTGGTGAAGGCGGCGCGGCCCGTTCGCGTGCCGTGCCGATCCGCTGCACGCTCGATGCCCGCAGTGGGAACGCCGCAGTCCTTGACGGCAGCTTTGAGGTGGCGGGCCCGATCGGCGTGGTTGAGGATCCCGTCGGGGTCCCGGTCGGCCATGAGCAGCAGGTAGGAGAAGAACCGCACCTGCTTCTCCAACTTCGCGAAATCCAATGCGTCGAGCGTGTCGAACTGGGTGTGATAAAACGCCTTCTCAAACCACCGATCCCAGTTGAACGCCGTGACACCGGGAACCCCGCGGATCAGATACGGCCACTGCTCGGTTCCGGTTGACGGACTGTCGCTATACCAACCCGTCGTAAGCCAGCCCTTGTCTTCTCCGGTCCGGCAGGCCTCGCGGGCCCAGCGGGCCAGATCAGGCGGGGTCAACATGATCATCCGCATGGTGGGGTGGCCGCTGGCCTCGAGGCACAGATGGAACGCGGCATTGGCACCCCAGTCGGGATGCGTATGCGCGACCTGCTCCCAGGCACCGACGCACCAGTCGCAATCCGAGCCCACCATGCCGTACTCCTCGCCGGTGCGGGAACTGAACGCCAGGCGATGATGCGGGTTGATACCCGCCTGCTGGAGCGCCTCAGCCATGACGATGAGCGACGCAACACCGGTCGCGTTGTCCCAGGCGCCGTGATTCCAGCCGTCGTGGTGGGCGCCGATGACGATCGGCTTGCGTGGATCACCGTCGCCGAGATAGCCGATCGAGTTGTAGCCGACGGCATCGCGGTCAAGCTTGGCGTCGAGGGTGACCGTGGCACTGGCATCACCTGAGGCGAGTCGCTTCCTGATATCGGCCGCATGTTCCTTACGGATCATCACGAACGGCGGAGCGCCATCGTGCCAGCCGCTATCGAAGGCTCCCAGGGCGTTCGGGGCCTGGTAGTAGGGCCCGCCCGGCGGGCAGTTGATGACGATCGCGCGGACACCGCGCCGACCTAGCTCCAGACCTGCCAGCCGCGGCGGATAGGCGGCGAGATCCCAGTCGCACAGCACGACCGCACCGTCGAGTTCCAGGCCCTCCAGCGCCGCGCGATCGCCACGACCGACGTCAATGAAACGCGCCGTGACGCCTTTGCGACCGGTGCCCGGCACACCTCCGAAACTCGACGCCTGGTAGGTCTTGCCACCGGCGATCGCGACACTCGCCCCCTTGAGGCGCCATCCGTCGACCCGGACCCGCTCGACACCGCAGTCATCCAGCCCGGCCCGCTTGAGTGTCTGCGCAACATACTCCGCCGTCGCCCTGTCCTCCGGCGTCCCGGTGACGCGGTAGCCCAGATCGCAGGAGCCGATCTCGCTGAGATCCTTGACAATGGAACGCAGGCGCTTGGCGGCGACGGGCAGCGATTCGGCGATCGCGAGTGCCTCGGGGTCGCGCACCCGGCGGCGCTTGGAGGCTGTGACGGCCGGCATTGGAGCGAGCCTACTGAGCTTTACGGCAGGGTGCCCATCGAACCGAGGTAATACTTTTCCCGCCCGGTCGGGTATCCGCCACCGTCGGTGGCGATGTGGACGTGGTCGAAGTGGTTGGCCGTTTCGTTGCCGTAGTCCGCCGTCCAACTCGGCGCGCCGATGCCCGGGTAGAAACCCTGCCGCCAGATCACGTGCAGCACTCCCCAGCGTTTCGCGTTCGCCAGGGCATATCCGGCGATCTGGTTGCCGAGCTCAATGCCCTCGGGGGTGTGATAGTTCGGGATCATCACGTCGATCGCCAACCCGTTGGGATGCCATTTCAACGCATCTTGGCGGGCCCCACCGATCGTTGTGATCTCCAGAAACATCATGCTTATTTCGCGCGCCGCCCAGATGGTGTGGACCTGCAACCCCTGCTCCGGTGCGGCCCCGGGGGACAACTCGAATTCGAAGTCCTGGGCAGCCACCGGCGCACTCGCGGCCAGCAATTCCGCTTCCCTGGACGTTGCCACAAAGGGCGCGGCGGCCGGTTCAGGCGCCTGGACTGCTGCGCCAGTCGCCGCCGACTCGGCGCAGCACGGCGTCTCTTTACCTTGGGCACTGAACATGGCCACGGAGACCGCGACCGAGACCGCGGCGGCAAGCAGGCGGCCGCGACCGTCGCCGAACATGCCCATCACGGAAGATAGCTTAACTTCCGGGTGCGTCCGCGTGGGACGAGTACTCAGTGAAAGCTCTCAGTGAGAGTGGCCGTGGTGGCCGTGCCCGTCATCGTCGTGCCCGGCCGGCTTCTCCACGATCGCGGTCTCGGATGTAGCTCTGCAGCCAGGCTGGCGATCCGGTAAATGTCGTTGTGATCGCGTTTGCGAAGACGACGGCGCCGCCCGAGTTCACTGCTGATGTTGGTGTGCCGCGACCCCGATCACCGGGCGTTCAAGTACTGTCGGCATCACACTGACCGCTCGAACGAACGGAATTCAACGTGAAAAAGTTAGCGCTAACCATCCTGGCAGTAGCGACGATGTCGATGGGTTCTCTGGTCACGGTACCGACCGCCGGGGCTGACGACCGTGGTCCCGTCGGCCCCGGCGGGGTGGTGGGGCCAGTCGGAGTGAACCCAGTCGTCGGACCCGCGGGCCCGGTCGGCGTCGGCGGATTGGGCCCGGTCGCGGGCCCGGTCGGCCCGGTCGGCGTCGGCGGCGTTGTGGGCCCGGTGGGATTGAATCCGATTGTCGGCCCGGTCGGCCCGGTCGGCGTCGGAGGTGTCGTCGGCCCGGTCGGGGTGGATCCGGTCGTGGATGCCGCGTTACGGCCCTACTACTACGTGCCCTTCTTCCCGGGTGAAATCCCTTGCTACACCGCCGAAGGCGTGGCGTACTTCACCCCCGCCGGCGAACCCTGCTACTAAGAGGCCGCGATCAGGGCGGCGATCCGGCAGTACCAGGCCGGGAAGGTTGTCGATCCGGCACTGGCTGTTCATCGCCGGCGGCGTTAAACGATTACGGCCTCAGACGGATGGTGACCGAACCGAACCCAACCCTGCCCCAGCGGTCAAAACTGCCGAGGTGCCAGATACAGGAAGGGCCACCCGGTGAGGGGTGGCCCTTCCGGTCGGTCCGAGGCTAGTGGCTGTGACCGTGGTGCCCGTGGCCGTCATCGTCGTGACCGGCCGGCTTCTCCACGATCGCGGTCTCGGTGGTCAGGATCATCCGCGCCACCGACGCTGCGTTGAGCACCGCCGAACGGGTGACCTTCACCGGATCGATGACGCCGTCGGCGATCAGATCGCCATAGGTCAGCGTGGCTGCGTTGAAACCGTGTCCGACCGGCAACTCGCTGACCTTGTTGACCACGACGGAACCATCCATGCCGGCATTGGTGGCGATCCAGTACAGCGGCGCGGACAGCGACGCGGAGAAAACCTCCACACCCAACGCCTCGTCACCGCTGACCGAGTCACGCAATTCCTTCAGTGCCGATCGAGCCTGTACCAGCGCGCTTCCGCCGCCGGTCACGATGCCCTCCTCGACCGCGGCCTTGGCTGCCGCCACCGCATCCTCGACGCGGTGCTTGCGCTCCTTGAGCGCGGTCTCGGTGGCAGCGCCGACCTTGATGACCGCAACGCCGCCCGACAGCTTGGCCAGGCGCTCCTCAAGTTTCTCGCGATCCCAATCGGATTCGGTGCTCTCGATCTCGCCGCGCAACTGCTTGACCCGATCGGCAACGGCCTCATGGGTGCCGCCGCCATCGACGATCACGGTGGCGTCCTTGGTGACAACAACGCGGCGTGCCGAGCCCAGCACCTCGAGGCCGACATCGCGCAGCAGCAGGCCGACATCCGGGTTGACCACCTGTCCACCGGTAATCACGGCAAGGTCATCGAGAAACGCCTTGCGGCGGTCACCGAAGAACGGCGCCTTGACCGCGACAGCCTTGAGCGTCTTGCGAATGGCATTGACCACCAGGGTGGACAGTGCCTCACCCTCGATATCCTCGGCGATGATCAACAGCGGCTTACCGGACTGGGCCACCTTCTCCAGCAGCGGCAGCAGATCGGGCAGCGAGCCGATTTTGTCGCGATGCAGCAGCACGAGGGTGTCCTCAAGCACCGCTTCCTGGGAATCGAAGTCGGTGATGAAATACGCCGAGATGAATCCCTTGTCGAATCCGACGCCCTCGGTGACCTCAAGCTCGGTGTTCATCGTGGAGGATTCCTCGACGCTCACCACGCCGTCGCCGCCGACCTGGGTCATGGCCTCGCCGACCATCTCACCGACCTCGGCGTCACGCGAGGACACCGTTGCGACCTGTGCGATACCGGTCTTGCCGGCAACCGGGGTGGCCGAGGCCAGCAGTGCTTCGGACACCACATCGGCGGCGCGACTGATGCCCAGTCCCAGCGCGATGGGGTTGGCGCCGGCCGCGACATTGCGCAGACCGTTGTGGATCATGGCTTGGGCCAAAACGGTGGCCGTGGTGGTGCCGTCGCCGGCGACATCGTTGGTCTTGGTGGCTACCGACTTGACCAGTTGTGCGCCCAGGTTCTCGAACGGGTCTTCCAGCTCGATCTCCCGGGCGATGGTCACGCCATCATTGGTGACGACCGGGCCACCGAAAGCCTTGGCCAGCACCACATGCCGGCCTCGCGGGCCGAGGGTGACGCGCACGGCGTCAGCCAGCTTGTCGACACCGGCTTCCATCGCACGACGCGCGGTTTCGTTGAATTCGATCAATTTGCTCATGTGTTGCGTTCCTTGACTTTCGCTTGAGCGCGTTCCGCCCCGGAAACCATCGCGATAGACGCGGGGTTTCCGGGGCGGTTCACGGTTGCTACTTGTTGACGACTGCCAGCACGTCGCGTGCCGACAGGATCAGGTACTCCTCGCCGTTGTACTTGATCTCGGTGCCGCCGTACTTGCTGTAGATGACGGTGTCACCCTCGGCGACGTCCAGCGGGATTCGCTTCTCGCCGTCCTCGTCCCACCGGCCGGGGCCGACGGCGACAACGGTGCCCTCCTGCGGCTTCTCCTTGGCGGTGTCCGGTATGACCAGACCCGACGCGGTGGTCGTCTCGGCCTCGTTGGCCTGTACGAGGATCTTGTCCTCGAGTGGCTTAATCTTCACGCTCGCCACGATGGAGCCCTCCACTGTTATGGCTGTGGCCCGGGGCTGTTCCCCGGACCGGGTCGGTTTAACCAGGTGTTCGGCATTCGTCCGTGCCCTCGCGCCGTCATCGCGGGTGCCGACGTCAGGGATCGTCCGCCTGCCGCCTAGCACTCTATACCGGAGAGTGCTAGCACTCAAGGGGGGTCCTCTGCGATTCGCCCTGGGCCGAATCAGCCCTGCTGACGGGGTCCGTCGAACTGCCGGTAGTCGATGAGCAGGTGATCTGAAACGTCCCCGACCATCTCGACATCGATGATGCGCTCGGTGAAATACCAACCGGCGTCGTCGCGGGCGAACCGGTCGTGGTAGCGGCCGGCAATGATCGGCTGCAAAGGGATCAGGTCGGTGGACTGTACGACACAGAAGGTGGACCGCGCCGCGGCTGTGGCATCGTCGGCGACTTCGACGATCAGGTTGAGAACCAGGTGCCGGGTCTTGGGTGTCCCGGGACCCTCGTGGTCGGGAAACAGCCGGGTCGTCATCGCAAACAGTCCGGCGACATTGGCGCCGGGCATGGCCGGCGTGTTGGCTCCGCCGAAAGCTGCCCGGCCCAACAGTTCGCCCATACCGTCGAAGTCACCGGAGTCGATCAGTTCGGCGTAGCGGTAGACGAGGTCGGTGATCGCCAACCGATCCTCGACACTCATGTCACCTGCCCGACGATGACAGGAAGACCAGGATCGGTCGAGACGTACAACGGTGAGGGCGCCGCGCCGGCGGCGAGCAGGTGTGCGGCGAAGGAGGCGATCATGGCTCCATTATCGGTGCACAGCCTCAGCCGCGGTATGCGTAATGTCAAACCCGCTGCGGTACAGCGCTGTTCAGCGAGTTCGCGTAGTCGAGAGTTCGCCGCCACCCCGCCGGCGATTAGCAGGGTGGACACCCCGATTTCGGTGGCTGCGCGGACGGCCTTGGTGGTCAGCACGTCGGCGACCGCCTCCTGGAACGAGGCGGCGACATCGCCGTGGTGTGCGTCAGGGTGAGACTCGACGTAGCGGGCTACCGCGGTCTTGAGTCCGGAGAAGCTGAAGGCGTACGGATCATCTCGCGGGCCGGTCATTCCACGGGGGAAGGCAATGGCGTTGCGATCCCCGTCGCGGGCCAGATCGTCGAGCGCCTTCCCACCGGGATATCCCAGTCCAAGCAACCGGGCCACCTTGTCGTAGGCCTCGCCCGCCGCATCGTCGAGGGTGCTGCCGAGCTCGACGATCGGCTCGGCCAGCGAGCGCACGTGCAGGAGGTGGGTGTGTCCGCCGGACACCAGCAGGGCGACACTCTCGGGTAGCGGACCGTGGTCGTAGACATCGGCGGCCAGATGCCCGCCGAGGTGGTTGACCGCGTAGAACGGCACACCCCAGGCCGCGGCGTAAGCCTTGGCGGCCGCCACTCCCACCATCAGGGCACCGGCCAGACCGGGTCCGATGGTGGCGGAGACGATATCGGGACGGGAGATTCCGGCGGCAGCCAGCGCGCGGCGCATGGTCGGAACCATCGCCTCCAGATGCGCGCGGGAGGCGATCTCGGGCACCACACCGCCGTAGCGGGCGTGCTCATCAACGCTGGAGGCCACCTCGTCAGCCAGCAATGCGATGGTGCCGTCCGCCTCGAGCCGGGCGATGCCGACTCCTGTTTCGTCGCAGGAGCTTTCAATGGCCAATACGGTGCGGCTCGTCATGCCGGATCCCTCCGCATGGTGAAGGCATCGGCACCGCTGGGCCGGTAGTAACGCTTGCGTAGGCCGATGGTGGAAAATCCGAGGCTTTCGTAGAGCGCGATGGCCGGTGCGTTGTCGGTGCGCACCTCGAGATAGATCACACCATCGGCGAACGCGAGCAACTCAGCCATCATGCCGCGGCCGATCCCGTGGCCCTGATGGGCCGGATCCACGCCAATGGTGTGGATCTCATACTCGAACGGCGGGGTGCGGCCCAGTCGGGCGATACCGGCATATCCGACCAGATGGTCGTTCACCCGGGCGGCGACATAACGCAGGTGCGGTGCGCCCACCGCGCGCAGGAACGCCGCCTCGGGCCACGGGTCGTCGCCGCCGAACAGCAGCGTCTCGAGTTCGGCGCATCGTGTCGCGTCACTGTCTGTCAACCCGCCATAGACGACGTTCGCGGCGCTCACCGGGCACGCTCGGCGAGCGTCTTGGCATCGGGACGGCGCAGGTACAGCGGAATCAGTGGGTCGGCATCCGCCGCCCAGTCCCCTACCGCCGCAACCAGTCCGGCCGGCGACGGCTGGGCGAAGGCCACCAGTTCGGCGCCTTCGGCCGGAACGTCGGTTGGCGCAGCCACACCGGGGCCGTCGATGCGCACGCCATCGCGGTAACGGGCCCAGTACACCTCGCGGCGGCGGGCGTCGGTGATGACGAGCACCTCACCGGTCGTCTGTCCGCCGATGGCGTCGAGCGAGCACACCCCGTACATCGGTATGTCGAGCGCATGTCCGAATGCGGCGGCGGTAGTCATCCCGACTCGCAGGCCGGTGAATGGGCCCGGTCCGCAGCCCACCACGACGGCGTCGATATTTTCCATCGTCAGACCCGCATCAGCTACTGCGGCAACAACATTGGGTGTCAGAAGCTCCGCATGGGCGTGAGCATCGACGGTGATCCGCTGCGCGAGCATGGCGATATCGCCGGAATCCTCGCGGCGCAGCACGCCGGCGATTACCGCCGGGGTGGCGGTATCGATGGCCAAGACGAGCCTGGTCATGGCCGGCTCCACTGCCACGTCGCGATCCGGGTCTCATCATCGGACCGGCGCTGCAGACTCACGTCGAGGTGGTGCGCCGAGAGCCGCTCGGCCAGACCCTCGCCCCACTCGACCACCACGACCGAGTCCTCGAGGTCGGTGTCGAGGTCCAGGGAGTCCAGTTCGGCAAGGAGGTCGGCGGCACTGCTATCGAGCAATCGGTACACGTCGACGTGCACCATCGCGGGCCGACCGTTCTGCTTGGCACGGTGAACACGGGCCAGCACGTAGGTCGGTGAGGTGATCGGACCCTCGACATCCATCCCGAGGGCAATTCCCCTGGCCAGAGCGGTCTTTCCGGCACCCAGCGGGCCGGACAGCACCACGACGTCGCCGGCCCGAAGTTGTCGGCCAAGCCGATCTCCGAGCGCGATGGTGTCGTCAACGCCGGGCAGGGTTGCTGTGCCGCGCTCTAGGCGGAGCTCAGTCACGCGCCCGTCGCCCGATCTACCAGACGAAGCAGGGCATCGTTGATCACCTCGGGCTGCTCGAGCTGCACCAGGTGGCCGGCGCCGGGCACGATCACCAGTTCCGAATCGGGCAGTACCGCGGCAATCTCCTCGGAGTGCTTCGCCGGGGTGAGCAGATCGCGGTCGCCGCAGGCGATCAGCGTCGGGATCCGCGTCAGCACCGGCAGGGCCGCGCTCTCGTTGTGGACCTCGAGTGCGTGCAGGAACTCCACCAGGGTGTCGATCGAGGTGCCGTAGATCATCGCCTGGGAGAACTCGACCACGCTGGGGCTGACGTCATCGCCGCCGAAGGACGCGGTGCGCAGAATCGGCCGCAGCACCGAACGGGTGGCGCCACGGGTGCGGTGGATGAGCGCCGGTGCATACCGGGTGGCGAACCGAACCGCCTCCAGCGCAGGATTCTGCAGAATCTCGCCCAGCGGTGAACGAGGCAGCCCCTCAGCTGCCGAGGAGATCAACGCAGCGCCGACGACGCACGGACCGTAGTGCTCCGGGAACTGGCGCGCATGGGATAGCACCGTCATCCCGCCCATCGAATGGCCAACCAGGATTACCGGTCCGCTCGGAACCATCACCTGCAGAATGGTTTCCAGGTCCCGGCCCAACTGCTCCACGCTGTAGGTGTCGATCGGGGCCTTCGCGGACTGCCCGTGCCCACGCTGGTCATAGAACACCATCCGGACCTGGTCGCCCCAGCGCTTCGCCAGTGCGGCACGCTGAAAATGAAACGACCCCATGCACAGGCAGAATCCGTGCGCGAACACCACTGTCAGTGGCGCGGTCACCGGACCGACCTCACGCACCACCAGTGGGGTGCCGTCCGGGGTGGTGACAACGCAGCCGCGGTCGGCGTCGAGAAGGGCGAAGTCCTCGCCCTCGTAGGCGTCTTCGGTGAGCCGGTGCTGCCGCAATGCCTTGGCGGCGGTTACTCCGGCGACCGCGCTGAGTCCGGCCACGCCGGCCATTAATCCGGCCTTTCGGCCGAAACTGAGCCTATCGGGCATCGGAGCCGGTTTCGATGTAGCTGCGCTGCACCCGGCCGCGCGGGCTGGTGACCACCTCATAGTGGATCGTGCCCACCAGGTCGGCCCAGTTCTGCGCGGTAGGTTCACCGGCGGTTCCCGGACCGAACAGGATCGCCTCGTCCCCCTCTGCCACATCGATAGCGCCGGGGCCCAGGTCCACAACCAACTGGTCCATGCAGATGCGGCCGACATTGCGTCGCAGCCGACCGTTGATCAGCACGTCCAGTCGTCCGCTCAGCGTGCGGTACACACCATCGGCATACCCGATCGGCAGCAATGCGACGGCGGTATCGGAGGCGGCGATCCAGGTTTGACCGTAGGAAACGCCCTCGCCGGCCCGCACCGACTTCACCATCGCAACCGGGCATTTCAGTGTCATGGCCGGACGGAGACCCATATCGCCGCGCTCCGGAATCGGACTGAGGCCATACATCGCGATACCCGGTCGCACCATGTCAAAGCCGAGGTCGGGCCGCGTCATCGCCGACGGCGAGTTCGACAGATGCGCCACCTCGAAATCGACTCCGCGATTGCGTGCCTCGGCGAGCATCGCGGTGAACCGTTGCGCCTGAAGATCATTGAGTGGGTGGTCTGGTTCGTCGCCACAGGCCAGATGCGACATGATGCCACGTACCCGGATCGCGTCGGCTGCGACCGCACGCGCAAGCGCGGTCAGCACCGCCGGGTACTCGGCCGGGCCGACTCCACTGCGATTGAGGCCGGTGTCGACCTTGATCGTCAACTGTGCCGTGTGACCGGTGCGGGCCACGGCGACGATGAGATTCTCGACCTGCCGCAGTGCGGAGACTCCGATCCCCACATCGGCATGCAGAGCTTGATCGAACTCCGTGCCCGGCGGGTGCAGCCAGGCCAGCACCGGGGCGGTGATGCCGCCCGCGCGCAGAGCCAGCGCCTCGCCGATTGTGGCCACCCCGAGCTCACTGACCCCGGCCGCCAGCGCGGCACGGGCGACCGGGATGGCACCGTGGCCGTACCCGTCGGCTTTGACCACAGCCATCACCTGAGCCGGGCCTGCATACTCGCGCAGGACGGAGACGTTGTGCGCGATAGCACCGAGGTCGACGACGGCTTCGCCGTTGACCACCGGGGTCTGCGATTGCGTCGACGGAGTCGACGGTGTGGTCTGCATCGTCATGTCACCACCGTGCATTGTCCCACCCATCGTGCATTGTCCCACCCATCGTGCATTGTCCCACGTTGCCTCACCGGACTGCCGGTAGAGTCGGCCGATGCCGTCGCTTTCCGATGAGGAACTTGATGCACTACTGGACCAGCTTCCGGTATTGGCCGGACAGCCGCGTCGACTCGAGGATCTTCCCGGCGGCCTGACCAACCGCAATGTGAAGATCACCACCGCGACGGGGACCTACGTCGCCCGCTGCAGTGTCGACACCAAGAACCTGCTGGGTATCGACCGCGATAACGAGTACTTCAACACCCGCGCCGCCGAGCAGGCCGGGGTCGGAGCGCCCGTTATCGACTACCGCCCCGATCTCGGCATTCTGCTGGTCGGCTTCCTGGAGGGAACCACGCTGACCAATGCCGATCTGCAACGTCGGGAAGTGCTGGCCCGGGTAGCTGAGGGCTGCCGGGCACTGCATTGCGGGCCCCGGTTCCGCGATCGGTTCGACATGTTTGAACGCCAACCGGCCTATCTGAAGGCAGTGCACGACAACGGCTTCCGATCCCCGGTCGACTATCTCGACTTCACCGGTCACTTCGCCGAGATCCAGCGGGTCCTCGGCGCAGGTGATCAGACCACGGTGCCGTGTAACAACGACCTGCTGGCCGGCAACTTCGTCGACGACGGCGAGAAGGTCTGGCTGATCGATTACGAATACTCCGGAAACAATGACCCCTGCTTCGAACTCGGCAACATCTGGGGTGAATGCGGGTTGTCGGACGATCAGCTCGCTGAACTCGTCGGCCTGTACTACGGTCGCTCACTGCGACATAAGACGGCGCGCGCCCGCCTCCAGGGAATCGTCGGTATGTACGGCTGGACGCTGTGGGGATGCATTCAGAATGGTTCCAGCACTCTGGAATTCGATTTCTGGGACTGGGCGATGCAACGGTACGAGTCCGCCGTCGCCGAGTTCCGCAGTCCAGATTTCTCGCGACTGCTGAGCGACGCCCAGGCGTCAGACTAGGAGAACGATGCCGACCTCAACGTTGCCTCAGCGTGCTCAGATCGTCGTCATCGGCGGCGGAGTCATCGGCACCAGTGTCGCCTACCACCTGACCGAACTCGGCAGAGGCGATGTGGTGCTGCTCGAGCAGGGGCAGCTGTCCTGCGGTACGACCTGGCACGCCGCGGGTCTGGTCGGCCAATTGCGCGCCTCGGAGAGCGGTACCCGACTGGTGCAGTACTCCACGCAGCTGTACGCCGAGCTGGAGGCCGAGACCGGACTCAGTGCGGGCTACAAGCAGTGCGGCGGCGTCACGGTGGCCCGCACACAGGATCGGATGACCCAGCTTCGCCGGACCGCGGCCAGCGCCGCGGCCTATGACCTCGAGTGCGAATTGCTGAGCCCGGAGCAGGCTTACCAGCGCTACCCGGTGATGCGAACCGATGACCTGGTGGGCGCGATCTGGCTGCCCGCCGACGGCAAGGCCAATCCCACCGACCTGACCATGGCGCTGGCCAAAGGCGCCCGGCAGCGCGGTGCCCGGGTGTTCGAGCGCGTCCGCGTTCTCGACGTCCTGCGCGCCGACGGTCGGGTGGTCGGTGTTCGCACCGATGCCGGCGATATCGAAGCCGAGATCGTGGTCAACTGCGCCGGACAATGGGCCAAGCAGGTCGGCGCGATGGCGGGTGTGAACGTTCCGCTCTACTCCGCCGAGCACTTCTATGTGGTCACCGAGACCATCGACGGCGTCCATACCGACCTGCCGATCCTGCGCGATCCGGACGGCTACACCTACTTCAAGGAGGAGGTCGGCGGGCTGGTTATCGGCGGCTTCGAACCCGAGGCCAAACCCTGGGTGGCACCGGATGCCATCCCCTATCCGTTCGAATTCCAACTACTGGCGGAGGATTGGGAACACTTCGAGATCCTGATGACCAACGCACTACTGCGGATCCCGGCCCTGGAGCACACCGGGCTCAAGAAGCTCTACAACGGACCGGAGAGTTTCACCCCGGATAACCAGTTCATCCTCGGCGAGGCACCGGAGTGCGCGAACTTCTTCGTCGGTGCCGGCTTCAACTCGGTAGGAATAGCCTCGGCGGGCGGGGCGGGGCGGGCACTGGCCGAGTGGATCGTCAATGGATCGCCCACCACCGATCTCACCGGTGTGGATATCCGTCGCTTCGCACCGTTCAACGGCAATGTGGCGTGGCTGCATGACCGGGTCGCCGAGATCCTCGGCGTGCACTACGAGATTCCCTGGCCCAATCGGGAACTCACGACCGCCCGGCCGTTTCGCCGCTCACCGGTACATCACCTGCTGGTCACCGCGGGCGCCAACTTCGGCAGCCGGATGGGCTGGGAAAGGGCCAACTTCTTCGCACCAGCCGGACGCGAACCCACCATCGACTACTCCTGGGGCAAGCAGAACTGGCTGCCGTGGTCGGCTACCGAACAGATCAACACCCGCACAGCCGTCACCGTGTTCGACCAGACGTCGTTCTCCAAGTACCTCATCAGCGGCCCCGACGCCGAGCAGACGTTGCAGTGGCTGTGCACCGCGGATCTGAAAGTGCCGGTGGGCAAGTCGGTCTATACCGGGATGCTCAACGAACGCGGCACCTACGAAGCCGATGTCACCGTCACCCGAACCGGAGCCCACGAGTTCCTCATGGTCAGTAGCGCGGCGTCCACGGAGCGGGATAGGGACCACATCCGAAAGAACATGCCGACCGGGGCACGCGCCGAAATCGTCGACCTCACCTCCGCGATGGCCGTGTTCGGTGTGATGGGCCCGAAGTCACGTGAGTTGCTGGCGACCCTGTCCGACGCCGACCTGTCCGATGCCGGATTCGGGTTTGCCACCAGCAGGCTGATCTCACTGGGCTATGCCACCGTGCGCGCCACCCGCATCACCTATGTGGGTGAACTCGGTTGGGAGCTCTACGTTCCCGCCGAGTTCGCCGTCGGTGTCTACGAGGATCTTCTGTCCGCCGGCGAGCGCCTCGGGGTGGCCCGCGGCGGCTATTACGCGATCGAGTCGATGCGTCTGGAGAAGGGTTACCGCGCGTTCGGCCGCGAGCTCACGCCCAACGACAGTCCGATCGAGGCCGGGCTGTCGTTTACCTGCAAGCTCGCCACCGATATCGACTTCCTCGGCCGCGGGGCACTGGAGCGGGCCAAGGCCGACGGGCCGCGGCGGCGGCTGGTGAGCTTCGCGGTCGATTCGGACGAACCCATGCTGTGGGGCGGTGAGTTGATCCTGCGTGACGGTGAGGTGGCCGGCCAGGTGTCCTCGGCAGCCTGGGGTGCGACCGTCGGGGCGTGCGTCGGACTGGGTTACGTGCGCGCCGCCGACGCCATCGTGGTGACTCCGGACTGGGTACGGGCAGGCAACTACGCCGTCAACGTCGGTGGCGAGGTTTATCCGATCACGGTGTCGCTCATAGCAATCTACGACCCCGCCAATGACCGGGTTCGCGGCTAGTGTGCAAAGTGTTCCTGGGTGAAGTGACCTGCCGGCCGCGTTGCATCGAGGTGGCCCAGCACGGAGTGCAGATCCTCCCATAGTGAGCGGGCCAGGTCGGCGGAGAAGCCTTCACGCACCACCACCCGCAGCACGGAGATGTTCTCCGCACCCGGCGGCATCGTGTACGCGGGTACCTGCCACCCGTAGGACCGTAGCGACGCCGAGACGTCAAACTCGGTGTAGCCGAAATCGCCGGCGAGTTTGAACGCCACCACCGGGATCTGTGAACCGTCGGAGATGACGTCGAAGTGTTTCGACTCGGCCAGCTGACCGGAGAACCACTTGGCCGTGTCGGACAGGCACTTCATCACGGTGGTGTAGCCGGCCCGGCCCAGCCGCAGAAAGTTGTAGTACTGACCGACGACCTGGTTACCGCCCTTGGAGAAGTTCAGGGTGAAGGTCGGCATGTCGCCGCCGAGATAGTTGACCCGGAAGACCAGATCCTCGGGCAGCTGATCGGCATTGCGCCACACCACGAATCCGATTCCCGGATAGGTGAGCCCGTACTTGTGGCCGCTGACATTGATCGACGCCACCCGCGGCAGCCGGAAATCCCACTTGATTTTGGGGTGTAGGAAGGGGACGACGAACCCGCCACTGGCGGCGTCGACGTGGACCGGAACATCGAGGCCCTGATCCTTCTGCAGCGTGTCCAGGGCGGCGCAGATCTCGGCGATCGGCTCCAGCTCACCGGTGTAGGTGGTGCCGAGAATCGCCACCACCCCGATGGTGTCCTCATCGACGTACTCGAGCACCTTCTCGGGGGTGATGACATAGCAGTCTTCGGTCATCGGGATATAGCGTGGCTCGACCTCGAAGTAGCGGCAGAACTTCTCCCACACCACCTGCACATTGGAGCCCATCACCAGGTTGGGTGTGCGGGTCTTCCAGGCGTCCTTGTCCTTGGCGGAAAAACGCTGCTTCCACCGCCACTTCAGCGCCAGTCCGGCCAGCATCACCGCCTCTGATGAACCCACCGTGGTGGCACCGATCGCGCTGGCGGCATCATCGTCACGCAAATTCTCGGCATGGAAGAGATCGGCGACCATTGCAATACAACGTGATTCGATCGCGGCAGTCGCCGGGTACTCGTCCTTGTCGATCATGTTCTTATCGAACGTCTCGGCCATCAGCCGCTCGGCTTCCGGATCCATCCAGGTGGTGACGAAGGTTGCGAGGTTCAGCCGCGAACTGCCGTCGAGCATGAGCTCGTCGTGGATGAACCGGTACACCGCCGCCGGTTCCATCTCATCGTCCGGCAACCGCAGCGACGGGATCGGATTGGTGGAAAGCCGGCCGGTGTAGGCGGGTGCGATCGATGGTGAGCGGTATTTCACATGCGGCATGGGCTGTCCTTCGGGTTCACAGGTTGGCGATCGCGTGGCGAATATGGGTAAGGATGCGCGACGCCGAGGTGGGCACCGGCACCGGCCCCGGATCTGCGGCTGAGGCATTGGCCGCGCGGGTATGGACGAAGGCCGCAGCGGCCGCGGCCTCGGGCGGGGGCAGGCCGGCCGCGAGCAGTGCGCCGATGATCCCCGACAGCACGTCACCGGAACCGGCGGTGGCCGCCCAGGAGGCGCCGGCGGGATTGAGAACCGTGATACCTGATCCCGCGATCACGGTGACGTTGCCCTTGAGCACGATGGTCGCGCCGAATGCGTCGGCCAGCCGCCGGGCCGCGGCGACCCGATCCTGCCCGGGTGGTTCGCCTGCCAGCCGCGCGTATTCGCCGGCGTGTGGCGTCAGCACGGTCGGAGCATCCCGCCGCGTCACCAGGTGCGGATGGGCGGCGAGCACGGTGAGCCCGTCGGCGTCGACGATCACCGGCAGATCACTGGCCAGTGCGAATGTGAGGGCCATGAGCGCCGCCTCGTCAGTCCCCAGTCCGGGGCCGACGACCCAGGCCTGAACCCGCCCGGCCGCCGGCGCACTGGGCGCGATGACAACCTCCGGCCAGTGCGATACCACGTCGGCCGCGGCGGCCCCGGCGTACCGGACCATCCCCGCGGTGGCTGCCACCGCGGCCCCGGTGCACAGAATCGCCGCACCGGGGTAGATCGCTGAACCGGCCAGGACGCCGACCACACCCTGGGTGTACTTATCGTCGTGCGGTCCGGGCGTCGGCCAGCGAACCCTGACGTCATCGGCCTCGAACTCGACAAGATCTGTAAGAGGGAGGTCCAGGCCGATATCCACGAGTTCGACTCGCCCGCAGTCGGCAAGGGCGTGAACCGGTTTGAGCCCGCCGAAGGTCACTGTCAGCGCGGCGCGTACCGCCGGCCCATTGATCGCCCCGGTCTGCACGTCGACACCGCTGGGAATGTCCACGGCAACAACCGGGATGCCGGCGGTCTCGACAGCCGCGAACACTGCGGCCGCGGCCGGTCGCAGCGGACCCTGACCGGAGATGCCGACCACCCCGTCAATCACCAGATCGGTTGCGCCAGGAAGGTTCTGCACCACCCTCCCGCCCGCCGATCGGAATGCTCTCAGCGCCGGTGCATGGGTGCGCTCCGGGTCGAGCAGGATCACCGACGCGGCGACACCCCGGCGGCGCAGCAGAGTAGCCGCCCACAGGGCATCACCACCGTTGTTACCGGCGCCGACGACAGCGCAGATCCGGCGGCCGGCGACGCATCCGGCGCGGCGACGCAGTTCGGCCGCGATGGCGTTCGCCAAACCGGTTGCGGCGCGGCGCATCAGCGCTCCATCGGACAGGGCGGCCAGCAGAGGAGCCTCGGCAGCGCGGATCTGCTCGGCGGTGTAGTAGTACCGCATCAGGCGCTATTCGACCGTGACGGATTTGGCGAGATTCCGCGGCTTGTCGACGTCATAGCCGCGGGCCCGGGCCACCGAGGCCGCGAAGACCTGGAGCGGGACAGTCGAGAGCAGTGGCTGGAAAAGCGTTGATACCGAGGGTATCTCGATGATGTGATTGGCATAGGGACGCACCGTGTCGTCACCCTCCTCGGCGATGACGATGGTGATCGCTCCGCGGGCCTGGATCTCCCGGATATTGCTCAGCAGTTTGGCGTGCAGCATCGCGGCGTTCTTGGGCGACGGCATGACGACGATGACCGGCAGGCCGTCCTCGATCAGCGCGATCGGACCGTGTTTGAGTTCACCGGCCGCGAAGCCCTCGGCGTGCATATAGGCCAGTTCCTTGAGCTTGAGCGCACCTTCCAGAGCCACCGGATAACCGACGTGTCGGCCCAGGAACAACACGGTGGACGAGTCGGCGAAACGACGACCGAGTTCGGCCACCGGGTCCAGATGACCGAGCACCTGCTGCACCAGAGCGGGCATCGACTCCAGTTCGCGGTACTCCCGCGCCACCTCGTCGGGGTATTTGGTTCCCCTGGCCTGGGCCAGTGCCAGACCAACGAGATAGTTTGCGGTGAGTTGCGCCAGAAATGTCTTGGTGGCCGCCACCCCGATCTCCGGTCCGGCACGGGTGTAGAGGACCGCGTCAGCCTCGCGGGGGATCTGGCTCCCATTGGTGTTGCAGATGGCAAGCACCTTGGCCTTCTGCGCCTTGGCGTGCCGCACCGCCTCGAGGGTGTCGGCGGTTTCACCGGATTGCGAGATGGCAATGACCAGTGTGCCGCGGTCCAAAACCGGGTCGCGGTAACGGAATTCACTGGCCAGCTCGACTTCCACCGGCAGCCGGGTCCAGTGCTCGATGACGTACTTGGCCAACAGACCGGCGTGGAACGCAGTGCCGCAGGCGACGATGAACACTTTATCGACCTCGCGCAGCTCCTGTTCGGAGAGCCGCTGCTCATCGAGGACAATTCGACCGTCGACGAAATGGCCCAGCAGGGTGTCGGCGACCGCGGCGGGCTGCTCGGCGATCTCCTTGAGCATGAAGTAGTCGTAGCCGCCCTTCTCGGCGGCCGAGAGATCCCAGTCGATATGGAACGGGCGGGCATTGGCGGCGTCGTCGTTACCGTCGAAGTCGGTGATCCGGTAGCCGTCGGCGGTGAGCACCACGGCCTGGTCCTGGCCGAGTTCGACGGCGTCACGGGTGTAGGAGATGAACGCGGCGACATCGGAGCCGAGGAACATCTCACCCTCGCCGATCCCGACCACCAGCGGTGTGGACCGCCGCGCCGCGACGATGATGCCGGGGTCGTCGGCATGGGCGAAGACCAGTGTGAAGTGACCCTCCAGCCGGCGCAGGACGGCAAGGGTCGAGGCGACGAAATCACCGGCGGTCACACCGTGTTGGTAGGCGCGGGCCACCATGTGTACGGCCACCTCGGTATCGGTGTCACTGGCGAACTCCACGCCGTGCGCCTCGAGTTCGGTGCGCAGCGCGGCAAAGTTCTCGATGATGCCGTTGTGCACCACGGCGAACTTTCCGGCTGCATCGCGGTGCGGGTGCGCGTTGCGGTCGGTGGGCCGACCGTGGGTGGCCCACCGGGTATGACCGATACCGGCCGTCCCATCGATCGCCTCCGCGTCGGTCTGCGCCAGGGCGGCCTCCAGATTGGCCAGGCGTCCGGCTCGGCGATGCACCGTCAGGCCTCCGTGACCGTCGAGCACGGCCAGCCCGGAGGAGTCATAACCGCGGTACTCCATCCGCCGCAGAGCATCGATTACGACGTCGCGGGCAGGCCGGTGCCCCACATACGCCACGATTCCGCACATGCTTTCCAAGGGTAGTCGGCCCGAGAGGCGCGGCCCTGTCGGCTACCGTCGGGGGGTGGCCCGCACGCGCAAACTCTTCGCCGCCCTGACCCGGCCCGGCCCGCACCGGGTTCTCCGCGGTGACCTGGGTTTTGCCGGTATTCCGGGAATCGTCTACACACCCGCCTCGGGCTTGCACCTGCCCGGCGTGGCCTTCGGTCACGACTGGCTGACCGATGTCGCTCACTACGCCGGCACCTGTGAGCATCTGGCGAGTTGGGGCATCGTCACCGCCGCTCCCGACACCCAGCGTGGCCCGGTCCCCTCGGTGCTCACTCTGGCCGCCGACCTGGGCGCCACACTGGACGTGATCTCAGGCGTGCGGCTGGGCGTAGGCGACATCGGTGTGGATGCGAACAAGCTGGGCCTGGCCGGGCATGGATTCGGTGGTGCGGCGGCGGTAGTCGCCGCGGCCGGTACCCGGGCGACAGCGGTTGCGGCGATCTTCCCGTCGGTCACCAAGCCGTCGGCCGAGCAGGAAGCGGCGGCACTGACGGTGCCGGGGTTGGTGCTCGCCACCCCCGACGATCAGAAGTCACTGCGCACCGATGCCCTCGAGATCGCCCAGTTCTGGGACGGCGCTGTGCTGCGGGTCGTCAAGAAGGCCAACGCGGCGGGCCTGGCCGAAAAGCGCAACCTGTTGGGGCTGCTGGGGCTTCCGGGGTCGAGCAGCAAGACCCAGAAGACCGTGCGGGCGTTGCTGACCGGATTCTTCCTGTTCCACCTCACCGGCGACAAGACCTACCGCGAGTTCGCCGAACCCGAAGCCACGTTGCCTCGCACGGACTCACCCGATCCCGAGGCTCCCCCGGTGACGCACGAGGACCGGATTGTCGCGCTGTTTCGCTGACCGGATATAACCGGTACATGCGAACCGGCGTATTCCTGTCCTATTCCGGCGGCTTCCGCGAGGCCGTCGAGCAAGTCGCGATACTGGAGAAACAGGGTGCCGATCTGGCTCTGGTCGCCGAGGCGTACTCCTATGACGCGGTAAGTCAGTTGGGCTACCTGGCGGCCAAGACCTCGACTATCGAACTGGGGTCCGGCGTGTTCCCGATCTACACCCGAACCCCGACCCTGCTGGCGATGACCGCCGCCGGCCTGGACTACGTCTCCGACGGTCGCTTCCGGCTAGGCATCGGGACATCGGGTCCACAGGTGATGGAGGGCTTCCACGGCGTGCCGTTCGACGCCCCGATGGGCCGCACGAGGGAGGTCGTCGAGATCTGCCGGCAGGTGTGGCGCCGGGAGAAGGTCTCGCACCAGGGAAAGAACTACCAGATCCCCTTGCCGCCGGGCCGCGGCACCGGACTGGGTAAACCGCTGCGTTTGATCAATCACCCGGTGCGCGAACGTATCCCGATCCACATCGCCTCGCTCGGACCGCAGAATGTCGAGCTCACAGCAGCGATCGCCGAAGGCTGGCAACCGGTGTTCTTCTACCCCGAGCGAGCAGATCACGTCTGGGGTGATGCCCTGCGGGCCGGTAAGGCCAAGCGGGATCCCGCCCTCGGCGCACTTGATGTCATGGTGGGCGTATCTGTTGCCATCGGGGACCATGTCGAGGATCGACTGAACTGGGCCAAACCCCAACTGGCGCTGTATATCGGCGGTATGGGAGCCAAGGGCAAGAACTTCTACCACAACGTCGCCACCCAGTACGGCTTCGGTGAGGTCGCTGATCACATCCAGGATCTGTATCTGTCGGGGCGCAAAGCAGAGGCGATCGCCGCGGTGCCCGATGACCTGGTGCGCAATATCTCGCTGATCGGACCGCGCGGCTACGTCAAGGAACGTATCGCCGCCTTCGCCGAGGCAGGTGTGACCACACTGCTGGCCACTCCGGTCACCGCTGACCCGGCCGAGTACATCGGCTTCATCGAAAAATTGCAGCAGCTGCTGGACTGAAGCGGACTCACTGACCGACCTGCGGCAGTTCATCGGCGGCGATCTCGCACGGGGCGGCGGTGTCATCTGCGGCGCCAGGCTCTGCCGGTGGTGTGGCCGATGTGGGCGGCGGTTGAGCGGCATCGACGGCCGGGGACGCAACCTCGGCAGCCAGCGGAGCCTCAACGGCCGATTGCTGCTCTGGCACAACCGGTTTGACGTCAGCAACCGAATCATTGGTCGGTCTGGGCGCGGCATCCGACTGGGGGGTATCCGACTGGGGGGTATCCGACTGGGGGGGCT
>NZ_JAEMSG010000037.1 GCF_016462945.1 Mycolicibacterium sp.
GGGTGGGCGCGGGCGGCATCGCCGGATCGGCGGGCTGCGCGCAGCCGCTGAGCAGGGTGGCCGCCGTCACGGCGATCGCTGCGAACTTCTGCGCGCTGATGACCCGCATCATCGGTACTCACTCAACCTCGGCCACAGGCCCAACGCCACCGCCAGTGCGGCGCCGACCGACAGCAACGCCCCACCCACCGTCGTGCCCGACAACACCCGGCGGGCCGACGAGATGTCGCTGCGCAGTTGCGTGCGGCTCTGCTGGATTCCCTGGTTCAGCGCATCATTGAGCCTATCGAAGGCCGGCGTGGAATCGTCGTCGCCGGTGCCCAACGCCACCTGGGTCGCCGCCTGATAGTTACCCACCCTGATGTAGTCGTCGATCCGCTCATCGGCCTGGCGCCACTTCTGCAGAAGTTGGTCGGCCTGGGCCAGGCCGCTCTTGTCGACGGTGTTCGTACGTCCGAGGTAGTCGCGAAGTTCGTCGCGCATCTGATCGACCCGCTGGTAGTAGGAACGTTTGCGGACGTCTTCGTCGCCGCGTCGGATCAGCGCCAGCGTCTCATCGGCCCGGGCCTGCTGTGCGGTAATGGCCAGGCTGGTCACCGCGCGCAGCGACTCGGCCGCGGTGTTCTTCGCGGCGCGACTGCTCGCAGTGGAGATGGCCAGCGCGGTGCCCACCCAGATGATCATGATCGCGATCGCCAGCCCGCCGATCACCAGGCCGACGTTGACCCGTCGTTTGGTGTGCCGGGCCAGCCAGCGGTGGGCGAAAGCGCCGAACAACAGGGTGGTGGCGACGACGATGATCACCGGCGCGGGAATCGTGGCTGACGCGGTCGTCTCAGCATCCACCCGCGCCGACGTCGCCTCGTAGAGACGTTGCGCGTCCGGCAGGATCGTCTGCTGCATCAGGGCCGAGGCCTCCGACAGGTACGACGAGCCGACCGGGTTGCCCACCCGGTTGTTGGTCCGCGCGGTCTCGATCAATCCGGTGTAGACCGCCAGACGCGCATTGGTCCGGCCGAGTAGTTCGACCAGGGCCGGGTCGGTCAGCCCGCTCGATGCCCGGGTCACGGCGACGGCCGCGTCGGTGATCGCCTGCTCGTAGCGCTGCCGCACGGCCTGCGGCTCGGCACCGGAGATCATGGCAGTCGCGGCGGCGGCATCGGCCACCGACAGCGTGGTGTAGAGCTGACCGGCCGCGAACGCCATCGGCTCGGTGTGGTCGAGGACGTTGGTCAGCTGCAGTTGACGTTCGGTGATCGTGGTCGAGATGGCGAACGCGCTGAGCACACCCAGCATCGCCAGGATGGCCCCGATCGCAAGAATCCGCCCCGGGGTGGTGTTGGCGAACCACCGCCTTGAGTGAGCAGGCCCAGTGGGCGTCCGCTGTGCTAACGGCTCGCTCGACGGGTGCGCCAGCTCGACGGTCACCTCGCGCGGACCTCGCTCCCCTTCGCCGGTGCGCCGTCTCCCGGTGCCCGACTCTCTTGAATGAAGTCTAAGAGCAGCCGCCATCGGTGGCGTGCTTATCCTGAACGCGTGCGAGGCGACGGTGACGGCTGGGTGGTGTCTCATGCGGGCACCCGGCACTGGGGCCGGTACGGTGCCGCCGGGTTGCTGCTGCGTGCCCCGCTCGAGGACGGCACCCTGGCCGTGCTGCTGCAGCATCGCGCAGAGTGGAGCCACCATGGCGACACCTGGGGATTGCCCGGCGGTGCCCTCGACAGTCATGAGACGCCCGAGGAGGCCGCCCTCCGGGAGGCACATGAGGAGGCCGGGTTGCCCAGCGACCAACTCAGTGTGCGGTTCAAGGTCGTTACCGCCGAGGTGCGTGGTCCGGGCGACGTTCGGTGGACCTACACCACCGTCGTAGCCGACGCCTCGGAAACGCTGCCTACCGTGCCCAACCACGAAAGCCGCGCACTAAATTGGGTCGCCATGGGTGAGGTGACCGCCCTGCGGCTGCACCCCGGCTTCGCGGCCAGCTGGAAGCGTCTCAGCTCGCAGCTATAGCGGTGTTACGTGCCGGCCACGAAGTCCACGATGATTTCCGCGAGTCGTTCACCCTGCTGCTCCTGAACGAAGTGCCCGGCTGCTGAGATGGTGGTGTGGTTCTGCGACCGGGCACCAGGGACGCGTTCTGCGAATACCGCGTCCCAGCCGCGAGTGGCCGGATCACCATCGGAATACGCCGTGAGGAAGGGCTTCTGCCACTTTGTGAGTGCAGCCATCGTCGCTGCGCCGATCCTGGCGCCAGGGTCGTTACGAGTGAGCGGGATCAACGCGGTCAGCTGCCGTAACCCGGCCTTGTAGGTCCGATCGGGGAAGGGCGCGTCATAGCCGGCCAGCACCGCGGGGTCCAGCGGCCCGGCGACGGCGTCGAGGAAGACGCTCGGTGTGATGTCCGGAGAGCGCTGGTAAAACGACACGTAGTCCAGCAACGTCTCCTGCAGCACCACCCGATCCTGGTCGATGCCGTGGTGAGCCCAGGTGAGCCTGCCGGCCAATGCCGGATCGCAGGTATGCAGGATGGTGTTGGTAGCCACCACCCGGGCGAATCGGTCCGGCTCGCGGGCCAGGACGCTCAACCCGATCGGCCCGCCCCAATCCTGGACAACCAGCGTGATATCACGCAGCTTCAATCCTGCGATCAGGCCGTGGACCCAGTCGATATGGCGGGCAAATGTGTAGTCGGTGGGTTCGGCAGGCTTGTCGGAGCGGCCAAAACCGATGTTGTCCGGGGCGATGACCCGTAGGCCTGCGTCGGCCAGCACGGCGATGATGTCGCGGTAGAGATACGACCACGTCGGTTGGCCGTGTAACAGCACGACCACGGGTCCGTCGGCGGGGCCTGCATCGACGTAGTGCATGCGCAGCGGAGGCAGGCCTGCGGTTTCCACATCGCGGTAGCTCGGTTCGAACGGATATCCGGGTAGGTCGGCGAACCGCTCATCGGGCGTTCTCAACACTCGCATCGGCTGAAGCGTAGCCGCGAGCGTCTAACCTGGATGCCGTGAAGCGCGTACGCCGGACGACGGCATTAGTGGCCGTTGTGTCCGTACTGGCGCTCGGTTGTGCTCGGGCGGCTGACATCTCGCAACCGGTGGCGGCAGGAACACCCGCCAAGGAATTCGGCGAGGTACTCCGTCAGCGGGTCACCACCGACGCGTTGGTGGCACACCTGGCCAAGCTGCAGGCCATCGCTGACAGCCATGACGGCACCCGCGCGGTGGGAACTCCGGGCTATGACGCCAGCGTCGACTATGTCGCAGGGATGTTGCGCAACAAGGGCTTCGACGTTCAAACCCCGGATTTCCAGACCCGCGTGTTTGAGACCGCAAAGCCGGAGTTGACGGTGGGCGGCGCGGTTATCAACGCCAACACGCTGGAGTTCAGCGCCGGTACCGCCGGTGTCAGCGGCCCACTGGTCGCCGCACCCGCCGACGAGACGCCGGGGTGTGTACCAGCTGATTACGACGGCATCGCGGTCAAGGGTGCGGTGGTGCTGGTGGACCGTGGAAGCTGCCCGTTCTCGGAAAAGCAGGCCATCGCCACCAAACTCGGGGCCGTCGCGATGATCGTCGCTGATAACGTCGACGAGGAGAGCATGGGCGGCACCCTCGGTGAGAACACTGCGGTGACGATCCCGGTGATCAGCGTGAGTAAGGCTGACGGTGCCCGGTTGCGGGCCGCACCCGGCCCGGCCACCCTCAAACTGGCCGCCAGCACCAACACCATCAACGCACGCAGCGTGATCGCCACGACCAAGACCGGTTCGGACCGCGACGTGGTGATGGTCGGCGCCCACCTCGACAGCGTCCCGGCCGGCCCCGGTATCAATGACAACGGATCCGGAGTCGCCGCCGTGCTGGAGACGGCCCTACAACTGGGAAGCTCACCGGAGCTCAAGCACGCGGTGCGATTCGGCTTCTGGGGGGCAGAGGAAATCGGTCTCGTGGGCTCGATGACATACATCGAGTCGCTCAATGTCGATCAACTCAAAGACATTGCGCTGTATCTGAATTTCGACATGATTGGTTCCCCCAACCCCGGCTATTTCACTTACGACGGCGATCAGTCAACGGCATTGGAAGACGGTCAGAGTCCTCCCCGGGTGCCGGAGGGCTCGCCCGGGATTGAGCGGACGTTCGTCGAATACCTGAAGTCGGTCGGCAAGACGGCTGAGGACACGTCGTTCGACGGCCGGTCCGACTATGACGGCTTCACCATGGCCGGGATTCCGTCCGGTGGGTTGTTCACCGGAGCCGAGGAGAACATGACCGCCGAGCAAGCCGCACTGTGGGGCGGGACACCCGATGCGCCGTTCGACCCGAACTACCACAAGGCGACCGACACCCTGGACCATGTCGACCGAACCGCTCTCGGCATCAACGGCGGCGGAGTCGCCTTCGTGGTCGGTCTCTACGCCCAGGATCTCGACGGCCGGAACGGGATGCCCGTGCGGGCGGACCGCACCCGCCACGTCGTCACCGTGCCATGAGCATGGGCCTCGCCTGGGCAGCGGTCGCACCCGGGCTGGCCCAGTTCCGCGGGTACCAACGATCCTGGCTACGCGGTGACGTTATGGCCGGCCTCACCGTGGTGGCCTACCTCGTCCCGCAGGCCATGGCCTATGCCACGGTGGCGGGTCTGGCACCGGTGGCCGGTTTGTGGGCGTCGCTACTGCCGTTGGTGATCTACGCGGTCATGGGCTCATCGCGCTACCTCTCCGCCGGTCCTGAGTCGTCCACCGCGTTGATGACGGCGGCAGCACTGGCACCGCTGGCTGCCGGGAACAGCGGCCGCTACGCCGCGCTGGCCGCGGTGTTGGCCGCAATGGTCGGGCTGGTCTGTTTCGCCGGCGGGTTGTTGCGACTCGGATTCATCGCCGAGGTGCTCTCGAGGCCGGTTCTGATCGGTTATATGGCAGGCGTCGCGCTGATCATGATCGGCGGACAGCTGGGTAGGTTGATCGGCACACCCGTTGTCGGCGACGGCGTCATCGCAGAGGTGCGCTCGCTGGCCGCGGCATTGCCACATGTGCACTGGCCGACGCTGATGTTCTCCGCCGCGGTGCTTGCCGTCCTGTTCCTGCTGGTACGACTGGTACCCCGGGCTCCAGGCCCATTCATCGCGGTCGCGCTGGCCTCGGCGGCGGTGGCCGTCTTCTCGCTAGACCGACATGGAATCCAGATCATCGGTGAGGTGCCCGCCGGGCTGCCGGCGCTCGGACTGAGTCCAGTGCCGCTGAGTGACCTGGGAGTGCTGGCTGCGGCTTCCGGCGGTGTGGCCCTCGTCGCGTTCTCCGACAGCGTGCTCAACGCCCGTATCTTCGCGGCACGTAAAGGCGAGACCATCGACGCCAATGCCGAATTGCGCGCTCTGGGCCTCTGCAATGTGGGATCAGCTGTGTGCCATGGCTTTCCGGTCAGTTCCAGTGCAAGCCGAACGGCACTGGGTGAAATGGTGGGTGCCCGCACCCAGCTCGCCTCGCTGGTGACCCTGGGTCTGCTGCTGGTCGTAATGCTTTTCGCACACGGACTGCTCGCCACATTTCCGACGGCCGCCCTTGGTGCCCTGGTGGTCTACGCGGCATTGCGATTGATTGACATCGCCGCCTTTCGGCGACTGGCTAGGTTTCGGCGCAGCGAGTTGATCCTCGCGCTACTCACCGCGTTAGCGGTGCTGATCTTCGGGGTGCTGTACGGAGTGCTTGCGGCCGTCGGACTGTCGATTCTGGATCTGCTGCGTCGCGTCGCCCGTCCGCACGACAGCGTGCTCGGATTCGTGCCCGGGGTGCCCGGCATGCACGATGTCGAGGACTATCCGCAGGCCCACCTGGAGCCAGGCCTCCTGGTGTACCGCTACGACGCGCCACTGTTCTTCGCCAATGCCGAGGACTTCCGCAAGCGTGCGATAGCGGCGGTCGACGCCAATCCGGATCCTGTGCAGTGGTTCGTGCTCAATGCCGAAGCCAATGTCGAAGTAGACCTGACCGCACTCGATGCCGTCGACCAACTACGCCAAGACCTCAACCGTCGCGGCATCGTGTTCGCGATGGCGCGGGTCACCTGGCATCTGCGCGAGGCACTCGATGCCGCGGGGCTTCTCGACAAGATCGGTACCGATCACATCTTCGCGACCCTGCCGACCGCGGTAGCGGCCTATCGCAACCGTCGCACGGCGTAGATCGTTGCGCCGAAGGCGATCAAAGCGACCCCGATGATCACCGAACTCAACGGGAGGAAGAGCGCCAGGACTAGGCAGCCGACCAGCCCCATCGCCGGGATCGCGCGTCGACCGAGGGTGCACGCGGAAGCGTTGGCGATCCCGTAATACACCAGCACGGCGAATGATGAGAACCCGATCGCTGCACGTACGTCGGTGACTGCGGCGACGACCGCGACGACTGCCCCCACGGCGATCTCGGCGCGGTGCGGAACGGCGAACCGCGGATGTATCGATGCGAGCGAACGCGGCAGATGCTCGTCGCGCGCCATAGCCAGGGTGGTCCGCGATACGCCCAGAATCAGCGACAGCAGCGATCCCAACGCCGCGACTGCCGCACCGGCTCGCACCACGGGCTCGAACCCGCCCGCTCCGGCGGCGCGGACCGCATCGACCAATGGTGCTGTGGCAGCTGCCAGTTGCTCGGGTCCCAGGATCGCCAGCAACGTCAGCGCCATCGTCGTGTAGACCACCAGGGTGATGCCCAGGGAGAGTCTGATCGCGCGCGGGATCGTGCGGGCCGGATCTCGAACCTCCTCGCCGAGAGTCGCGATCCGCGCATAACCGGCGAAGGCGAAGAAGAGCAGTCCGGCTGCTTGGAGGACGCCGATCACGCTGCCGCCGGTCGGCGTCACGCGGGACACATCGATCCGCCCCGATGTCGTCACCAGCACAACCACACCGACCAGAACCGCGAGCACCACGGCAACGATCACCCGGGTGAGTAATGCAGACTTCTGAATGCCGCGGTAGTTCACCGCAGTCAGCGCCACCACCGCCGCGACGGCGACGGTGTGGGCGTAGGCGGGCCAGAGGTACAGCCCGACAGTGAGCGCCATCGCCACACACGATGCCGTCTTGCCGACGACGAAACTCCAGCCAGCCAGGTATCCCCAGAACGCGCCCAGTCGTTCGCGGCCGTAGACGTAGGCGCCGCCGGATTGGGGATACTGAGCCGCCAGTCGCGCCGAGGATGTGGCATTGCAGTACGCGACCAACGCGGCTACGGCCAAGCTGAACAACAAGCCCGAACCCGCGACTGCCGCCGCCGGCGCGAACACCACGAACACCCCGGCGCCGATCATCGAGCCGAGTCCGACGATGACAGCGTCGGCCGTACCAAGTCGGCGCTGCAGCGGTTGGTTCAGCGGCGGTTCCGCACGACGTTGGCCACGAGGTATGCGGCATACGCGACCAGTCCCGCCAGTGCGAATTTCCGCGTCTGCGAGGCGATGAGGCCCACACCGATTGCGGTTTCGATTCCGCCGTCGATCAGCGTGTGCCGGTGGGTGTTATCGGGAAAAGCCGCCGCGGTGATCGACTCGAACGCCTGCGGTCGTGCGAAGTGGGAAAGGCCGATTGCGGCCAGTGCCACACCTGCGCCCCGGAATCGTACTGACATCAAAAATCCTTTCGTCTAGATAGTGGTGTCTAGATAGTGGTGTCTAGGTAGTGGTGTAGTCGATCATGTTTTAACCCGCAACGTTGCATCGACGGCTAGTACAGCCACGTCGAGGGTTTTCGAGCCCAGTGCGTACCGCGCGCCGGCGATCTCGTCGAGTGTGCTCATACCTGCAGCCGGAACAGCGCCGAGACCGGTCCGATCCCCGCGCCGATCGGATAGGCGGATCGCAGGCACTCGGTCACCCAGGCCTTCCCGAGGGCGACCGCCTCGGACATCGCATAGCCGTGAGCCAGGGCGCATGCGGTGGCAGCAGCCAGGGTGTCGCCGGCGCCATGGTCGTGCCTGGTGTCCACCCGAGGCGCGTCGAACTCAAAGAAGTCATTGCCGTCGTAGAGCAGATCGAGGCTGCGCGACGACGTGCGCAGATGACCGCCCTTGACCAGCGCCCAGGCCGGGCCGAGGTCGTGCAGGGCCCGGGCGGCATCACGTTGGGTCACGTCGTCGACGACATCGATGCCCACCAGCAGTCGAACCTCGTCCAGGTTGGGGGTGACCAGACTGGCCAGCGGGAACAACCGGGTGCGCAGAGTTTCCAGTGCCGACGGGTGCAGGAGCGGGTCCCCGTGCATCGAGGCGCAGACCGGATCGACGACGAAGGGCACCGCGCCCGACAGTCCCAGGCCGAGCCAACTGTCCGCGACGGCCTCGATGATCGCCGAGGATGCCAGCATTCCGGTTTTGGCCGCCTGAATACCGATATCGGTCGCCACCGCCTGGATCTGACCGGTGACGATATCGGGGGGGATCTCGTGGAAACCCTTGACGCCCAGAGAGTTCTGCACCGTCACCGCAGTGACGGCGACCAGTGGGTGCACGCCCAGTAGGGCGAAGGTGCGCAGATCGGCCTGCAGGCCGGCGCCGCCGCCCGAGTCCGATCCAGCGATGGTGAGCACCCGCACCGGGGTCTGACCCGCCTGTGGCAACGGCAGGAAATTCACGATGCACTCCCTTCGGAAAACGGTTTACATAGCTAATATATGCTTTTGTCGTTCGGGGTTCACCGCGACGACGAAATGATGATGACGCAGCTTCAGCGGCTTCCCGGTATCGAGGCCACCACCGAGCACCCGCGACACAAATGGGTCGTGCTGTCCAATACGACCCTGGGCACCCTGCTGGCCACCATCAATGCCTCGATCGTGTTGATCTCATTGCCGGCCATCTTCCGCGGCATCGGCCTGAACCCACTGGAACCGGCCAACGTCGGCTACCTGTTGTGGATGCTGATGGGGTATCTGGTGGTGACCGCCGTTCTGGTGGTGCCCTTCGGCCGCCTCGGTGACATGTACGGCCGGGTCCGGATGTACAACCTGGGTTTCATTGTCTTCACCGTCGCCGCAGTCGCGCTGTCCTTCGACCCCTTCCACCTCGACGCCGGAGTCATGTGGTTGATCGGGTGGCGCGTGGTTCAGGGCGTTGGTGGCGCCATGCTGATGGCCACCGCGTCGGCTGTCCTCACCGACGCCTTCCCCGCCACCCAGCGAGGGATGGCACTGGGCGTCAATATGGTCGCCGCGGTCGCCGGCTCATTCCTCGGACTGCTGATCGGTGGGGTGCTGGCTGAGATCCACTGGCAGGCCATCTTCTGGGTCGGGGTCCCGCTCGGGATCGTGGGCACCGTCTGGAGCATCCGCTCGTTGCGGGAGGTCGGTGTCCGAACACCCGGGCGGATGGACTGGGCGGGAACGTTGACCTTCGGGGTGGGCCTGACCATCCTGCTGATCGGCATCACCTCCGGAATCCAGCCCTACGGCGGCCACAGCACCGGCTGGACCAATCCGTTTGTACTCGGCCTGATCGGCTCCGGCCTGCTGTTGTTGGTGGCGTTCTACTTCATTGAGCTTCGGGTGCTCGCGCCGATGGTCGATGTCCGGCTGTTCTCCTCGGCGGCGTTCGGCATGGGCAACCTCGCCGGGCTGATGGCGTCGCTGGGCCGCGGTGGTTTGCAGTTCATGCTCATTATCTGGCTGCAGGGGATCTGGCTGCCGTTGCACGGCTACAGCTTTGAGTCGACCCCGCTGTGGGCGGGGATCTACATGCTTCCGATGACTGCGGGGTATCTCGTCGCCGGACCGTTGGCCGGCTCACTGGCCGACCGGTACGGAGCGCGGCCGTTCACCGTGGGCGGCATGGTGTTGACGGCGGTCTCATTCGTCGCGTTGGTGATGATCCCGGTCAACTTCAACTATGTCGTCTTCGCTGTGCTGATCTTCCTCAACGGACTCGGTGGCGGGATCTTCACCGCACCGAATACCGCGGCGATCATGTCCAGCGTCCCGGCCGCCCAGCGCGGCGCCGCCTCCGGTGTTCGCGCGACCTTCTTCAACGCCGGCGCATCACTGTCGATCGGCGTGTTCTTCTCATTGATGATCGCCGGACTGGCCCACACCCTGCCTCAGGCGATGAGCGCTGGACTTCAACAGCAGGGCATCCCGGCAACGATGGCACACGAGGTCGCCAACACCCCGCCGGTGAGCAGTCTGTTCGCGGCCTTCCTGGGGTACAACCCGATGGCTGAACTGCTGGCGCCGTTCAACGGACTGGCCCAACCCGGAGTCAACGCCGAGGTGCTGACCGGCACGACGTTCTTTCCGGAACTGATCACCGGTCCGTTCCATTCCGGTCTGGTGGTGGTGTTCGGTGCCGCGGCGATAATGATGGCGATCGGGGCGATCGCATCACTGTTCAACCCGGGCCGCTATTCGGAATCTCTCGAGTAGCTTCTGGCCTCTCGGGTAACTTTCTGCTGTGACGATCATCAACCGCCAGATCCTGTTACGCCGCCGACCGAACGGTCTCGTCAGCCCGGAGGACACTGAGCTGGTCACCACTGCGGCCCCGGAGCCCGCCGAGGGTGAAGCACTGCTCCGTACCACTTACATCGGCCTCGATGCCGCTGCCCGCACGTGGCTCAACGACCAGCCCGGCTACCTGCCGCCGGTGGCATTGGGCGAGGTGATCCGCGCCGCCGGTATCGGCGAGGTGGTCGAATCACGTTGTGACGCATACCGAATCGGCGATATCGTGACTACGCTGACCGGTTTCCAGGAGTACTCGATTATCCGAGATGACGTCTTCAGCACAGTCATACCCGGCGAGACCGATCAGGTGGCGATCATGTCGGTCTACGGATCAAGCGGTGTCACAGCGTATTTCGGAATGACCGACATCGGCCGACCGCAGCCCGGCGACACCGTGGTGGTCTCCGCCGCCGCAGGTGCCACCGGATCGGTCGCCGGACAGATCGCTAGGATCGCCGGTGCACGGGTGATCGGTATCGCCGGTGGCGTGGAGAAGTGTCGTGTCGTCGTTGAGGAGTTCGGACTCGACGCGTGCATCGACTACAAGAACGACGATCTGTCGGCCGCACTCAAACAGCACTGCCCGAAGGGTGTGAACGTTTACTTCGACAACGTCGGTGGGCCGATTCTCAACGCGGTGCTCGGCCGGTTGGCACCCGGGGCCCGGGTAGTGCTGTGCGGGGTGATCTCCAGTTATCTGACCGGTGAGCATCCGGGGCCGGCCAACTACGTCAACCTGCTCGCCAAGACCGCATCGATGCAGGGGTTCAACGCGTTGGAGATGTGGAATCGTTTCGACGAGGCCTATGCCGACCTGCGGCGGTGGGAGCGCGACGGCTCCCTGCGGCATCGGGAAACGATCTTCGACGGCCTCGAATCATGTGTCGGCGCGCTGAACGGACTATTCACCGGCGCCAATATCGGCAAGATGCTAGTCAGGGTTTAACTCGACGGGTTTAGGTCGACAAAGACCGGCGCATGGTCGCTGGGCACCCCGATCCTGTTCTTACCGCTCTTGCGTTCATCTCGGACGATCTCGGCATTGATCACCCGGTGAGCCAACGCCGGTGAAGCCAGGATGAAGTCGATCCGCATGCCCTCGCGTTTGGGGAACCGCAGCTGGGTGTAGTCCCAGTAGGTGTACACCCCCGGTCCGGGGGTGAAGGGCCGCACCACGTCGGCGAAAGTTTCCTCAATGGCCGCGAACGCCTCACGTTCAGGTGCGGTGATGTGGGTGCTATCGCGGAACACTTCCATATCCCACACGTCGTCGTCCTTCGGAGCGATATTCCAGTCGCCGACCAGTGCTATCTGCGCATCAGGTTCATGCTGCATCCAGGAACTTGCGCAAACCCGGAGTGCAGCAAGCCATTCCAATTTGTATCGGTAATGGGCGTCCTCGACCGCTCTGCCGTTCGGCACATACAGACTCCACACCCGCACGCCGGCGCAGGTCGCGCCCATGGCGCGCGCCTCCGCCTTGGCTGGCGCGCCGTCCTTGCCCCAGCCCGGCTGGCCCTCAAAACCCACCGCCACGTCGTCGAGTCCGACCCGTGAGGCTATTGCCACCCCGTTCCACTGATCGTGTCCGCTGTGTACCACCTCATAGCCCGCAGCGGCGAACGGCATCGTCGGGAACTGGTCGTCTTTGCACTTGGTTTCCTGCATCGCGAGCACGTCAACCTCCGCGCGAACCAGCCAGTCAACAACGCGGTCCACCCGGGTGCGAATCGAGTTCACATTCCAGGTGGCCACCCGTAACCCCGCGGCAGCCATGGCTACAGGCTAGTGGTCAGTAGTCGTCGCGCGTCGACATAGCGATGCCGATGGTGCAAACCGAAGCCGAGTGAGGCGTACAGGGCGGTCGCGGCATGGTTGTCTTCGAGCACCTGCACGTAGACACGCTGCGCGCCGTGATCGCGGCCCCAGGTTTGCAAGGCCCCGCACACGGCGGTGGCGTGGCCCGACCGGCGTTGCGTGTCGGTGACGTGGACCGCCGAGATTCCCAGCCAGACCGTGCCGTCCGGTGCGGAGGTGACCGCGCCACGGCCGACCGCCGCGTCGGCCACCGACGCGAACACCACCTCGCCGTCGATGACGGCCGTCAGCACCTCTTCTGGAACGTCCCGCTGATAACAGGCCAGCCACGCCGCATCAGGCCGGGCGGCGAGGGTTGCGGTGGCATTGACACCGGCCAGATCGAGGTCTCGCACCATCACCCTGGTCTGTTTGGTGCCTTCGTTTCGAACCGGAACCAACCGATCCGGCAGTGCCAGCAAGGGTTTCAGTCCGCGCTTGTCGTACCAGCTGACGATTTCGTTGACGTCAGCTAGCGATGACGAGAAATCCAGTGGTACCGCGGAATTGGCCCTACTCGTGTGCCCGCCCCCGGCTCGCAAAAGCCAACCGCTATGCCAGTGCTGTTCAGTCCCCGGCCAGGCCAAGGCGGCGGCGTACTCAAGGTTGCGGATCTCGGATGCCCGGATCGGGGCGTGGCTCAGTTCTCGCATCGTCACCACGTCATCTGGTGAGATCGACACCATCCCATCGGATTTCGTGCGAATCGTAATCAGCGGAGAAAGTGCGCAGAGGTGGCCGATCACGTCCGTCTGTCCGCCGCCGGCCTGTCGGAAACGCATGCTGACCCGACTGCCCAGCGCCGGCCATCGCGACATCGGCTCAATGACCGAACGGGTCGGGTACGTCGCCGGGCAGCCACGACAATCCGGGAACACCCCAACCGTTGGACTTGACCGCCCGCCTGGCCGCGCGGGCGTGCCGACCGATCAGCTTGTCGACGTAGAGGAACCCGTCTAGGTGACCGGCCTCATGCTGCAGCATCCGGGCGAACAAACCGGTCCCCTCCAGGCTCACCGGGTTGCCATCGGCGTCCAGTCCGGCGACCCTGGCCCATTGCGCGCGGCCACACGGGAACGACTCGCCCGGAACCGACAGGCAGCCTTCGTCATCGAACTCCGGATCTGGCATCGTCTCGGGGATCTCGGACGTCTCCAGGACCGGATTGATCACCACCCCGCGGTGGTAGGTCGCGTTACCCCGCTCATCAGGGCAGTCATAGACGAAGATCCGCAACCCCACACCGATTTGATTGGCGGCCAGACCGACTCCGTTGGCGGCATCCATGGTGTTGTACATGTCGGTGATCAATTCGATCACATCCGCGGACATCGATCCGTCGGGCCCGATGGATACCGGACTCGTCGGGGCGTGCAGAACAGGATCGCCGAGGATCACGATGGGTCGTACTGCCATGATCGGCTAGCTTAAAGTGAGCCGACGCGCGGGGTTTGGTGCCGTGTAGTAGATCGTGGACGTGTTTCAATGGCGGACGACGACATGGCCCTCGAAACACAGGCATGTCATTACCAGATATGCGGAAAGGGCCAACGGATCTGATGGATGGGGCCATGGCACGTTCCGAGCAGTCGGTTGACGACGCGGAACTGCCCGAGGGGCTGACCCGCCGCGAATACGACATTCTTGCTTTTGAGCGCCAGTGGTGGAAGTACGCCGGGGCCAAGGAAGAAGCCGTCAAGGAACTCTTCTCGATGTCGGCGACGCGGTACTACCAGGTGCTGAATGCGCTGGTGGACCGACCCGAGGCACTGGCGGCCGACCCGATGCTGGTGAAGCGCCTACGCCGACTGCGGGCCAGTCGGCAGAAAGCCAGGGCCGCGCGGCGACTGGGCTTCGAGTTTCCCTGACCTGGCCCGGTTACAGTTAGCCGGATGAACGAGCGCGTTCCCGACTCTGTGGGGCTTCCCCTGCGCGCCATGGTGATGGTGCTGCTGTTCCTCGGCCTGATCTTCCTGCTGGTCGGCTTCCAGGCGATGAGTTCGGGTAATGACGCCGCCGACGACCCACCTGCGCGGACGCTGGAAACTACCACGACCGCGGCTCCCGTCCCCAAAGCCGATGTGCGGGTCTACAGCGTCAACGGCGATGAGCCGGCGGCCCTCCGGGTCTCCGATCGACTCAAGGAAGCGGGCTGGAATGTCACCGCGGCGTCGACCTCGACCGTGGCCGAATTGCCAACCACGACTGTGTATTTCGGCACGGTCGAGGGTGAACAGGCCGCCGCGGAATCTATCGGCAAAGTACTTGAGGCACCGGTGCAAGCGCGAATACCCGAGATTGCCGAGGATCCTCCGGGCGTGATCGTGTTGGTGACGGGTTAGGCTCTCTCACATGGTCAAGCCCCTCCGCCCGCTGAAGTCCATCGCCGTACTATTCGCCGCTCCCGTCGCGCTGCTGAGCGCGTGCTCACCCAATGAGCCTGTCGCCACGCAGCCCGGTACCACCCCGCCGATCTGGACGGGTTCACCCGCCCCGGCGGCGATGATGGAGGGCCACGGGGCGATGCCCGACGCCCCCGCTGCAGCCAACACGCTGACCGCTCAACTCAACTCCCCCGATGGCACCCAGGTCGCCGCGGTCACCATCGAGTTCATGGACCAGGATGCCTTCGCCACCGTCACTTTGCAGACCACGGCGCCGGGCCTGCTGGCCCCCGGCCCGCACGGTCTGCACATCCATGCCGTCGGCAAGTGCGAGGTCAACTCGGTGGCGCCCACCGGTGGCGCGCCCGGCGATTTCCTGTCCGCCGGCGGGCACCTCCAGGGTGGGGCGCCCGACGTGCACCCCAGCCACGCCGGTGACCTGAGCTCGCTGCAGGTTCGCGGCGACGGCACTGCGATGCTGGTCACCACCACGAATGCCTTCGACAAGGCGGATCTGCTGGACGGTGCCGGAACAGCGATCATCATCCATGCGAACCCGGACAACTTCTCCAATATCCCGGTGGAGCGCTACCAGCAGATCGACGGTGCCCCACCGCCGGATGAGACCACGCTGGCCACCGGCGATGGCGGCAAGCGAGTTGCCTGCGGTGTCATCGGCCTCGGCTAGGATCGACTTCGCCGGTTCACCGCGTCCGACGCTGGGCGTCGAATGGGAGTTCGCCCTGGTGGACGCCGACAGCCGTGACCTCAGTAACGAGGCCGCAGCGGTGATCGCCGATATCGGTGAGACCCCACACGTGCACAAGGAATTGCTGCGCAACACCATTGAGATCGTCACGGGAGTCTGCGGGACCGTCGCTGAGGCGATGGATGATTTGTGCTCAACCCTGACATCGACGCGTGCGGTCGTCGAAGACCGCGGTATGGAACTGTTCTGTGCCGGCACGCATCCCTTCGCCGAGTGGTCGGCCCAGGAACTCACCGACGGGCCGCGCTACGCCGAGCTGATCAGCCGCACCCAATGGTGGGGCCGTCAGATGCTGATCTGGGGCGTGCACGTCCACGTCGGTGTCTCCTCGGCGCACAAGGTCATGCCGATCATCTCCTCGCTGCTCAATCAGTACCCGCACCTACTAGCACTGTCGGCATCCTCGCCTTTCTGGTCCGGTGAGGACACCGGTTATGCCAGTAATCGGGCGATGATGTTCCAGCAGTTGCCGACAGCCGGACTACCTTTCCAATTCCAGTCATGGCGGGAATTCGAGAGCTTCGTTCATGACCAGAAGACGACCGGGATCATCGACCACGTCAACGAAATCCGCTGGGATATAAGGCCATCGCCCTATCTGGGAACTGTCGAAGTGAGAGTATTCGACGGGGTGTCCAATCTGCGAGAGCTCTCGGCGCTGGTGGCTCTCACGCACTGTCTGATCGTGGACTTGGACCGTCGGCTGGACGCGGGGGAACAGCTGCCGGTGATGCCACCGTGGCATGTGCAGGAGAACAAGTGGCGCGCCGCTCGCTACGGACTCGACGCGATCATCATCCTCGACGCCGACAGTAACGAGCGGCTGGTGACAGAGGATCTCGACGATCTACTGACCCGGCTGCAACCGGTGGCCGAGTCGCTGCACTGTGCCGATGAGCTGACGGCGGTCGCCGAGATCCCGCGCCGGGGCGCGTCCTATCAACGGCAGCGCCGGGTTGCCGAGGCTCATCACGGCGACCTGCGCGCGGTGGTCGACGCACTCGTCGGTGAATTGGAGGCTCCATGACGTGGTATCGACGTGCAGGCGTCGCACTGCTTGCCGTTCCTGTTGTGTTGGCCGCGGGAGGCTGCAGCAGGGGAATCGCCGGAACCCCGGTCGCCGCCCCGGGCGCGGCACTGCTGACCACCACCTGTCGCGAGTACACGGGCATGACCCCCCCGGGCCGCCGTGAGGTGATTGCCGCGATCGCCGAGAATGGCAACAAGCTGGTCGCGACCAATCCGGACCTGTGGGTCGGAGTGGCATCAGCCCTGTGTACCTTTGCCGCACCGAGCACGCCGGTGCGTGACGTCGTCACCGGCGGCCTCAGGTAAGTGCAATGACCGCGATGTTTCCGTTGCAATCGGCGTTGCTGCCCGGTGAGACTTTGCCGCTGAACATCTTCGAGCCCCGGTACTCCCGACTGGTACAGGACTGCATGGCGATGCCCGACCCGGCATTCGGCGTTGTGCTGATCACCCAAGGACTTGAGGTCGGTGGTGGTGACACCCGCAGCGCCGTGGGGGCGTTGGCACACATCTCCGAATACGCCGATCTCGGCTCGGGTCAACACCAGGTACTCGCATCCGTGGGGGAGCGGATCCGAATCCTGGAATGGCTACCCGACGATCCCTACCCCCGGGCCGTCGTGCAGGAGTGGCCAGATGAGCCCGGCCCGCTGGTCACCGCGGAGCGCATCGGTGAGGTGGTCGACCGTATTCTCGCGCTGTTCCGGCGTGTCATCGAGGCCGGGGGTGGCCGACTGCGATCCGATGCCCTGGCCGTCGACGCCGCAACGGCCGATGACCCGTCTCGGCATATCTACGCGCTGGCCGCCCGGGTGCCCATGGGTCAGGCTGATCGCTATGCAGTGTTATCGGCGCCGACGTTAGCCGAACGGGTGAACGTGCTCACCGACGCGATCGAGACGGTCACCGCGATGGTCGAGTTCCAGCTGTCCGAGGAATGATGGGATCGCGCTCAGTGTTCGGCGGCGAAGGCTCGCAAGGATTCCACCTGAACCGGGTCCAGTGACGGCCGGACGTTCTCGCGTGCCGTGGCGACGTCGGCTGCGGTGACGTCGGCGGCGTCAATGGAGCGTCGCATGGCCGTCAGCGCGGCCTCGCGCAGCAGAGCCACACAATCCGCCGCGCTGTAGCCGTCCAAATCGGCGGCCAGCGCGCCGAGGTCCACCTCTTTGCTCAACGGAACTGACTTGGCTGCCGACGTGAGGATATCGCGGCGGGCGTCGGCGTCAGGAGGCTCGACGAAAACCAACTTCTCCATCCGGCCCGGGCGCAACAGTGCCGGATCAATCAGATCGGGTCGGTTGGTGGCACCGAGCACCACCACATCGCGTAGCGGCTCGACACCATCCAACTCGGTCAGCAATGCAGCCACCACCCGATCAGTCACACCGGAGTCGAAGCTCTGCCCCCGCCGCGGCGCCAAGGCGTCCACCTCGTCAAGAAAGATCAGCGACGGAGCCGAATCCCTTGCCCTGCGGAACAATTCACGCACCGCCTTCTCCGAGGACCCCACCCACTTGTCCATCAGTTCGGCACCTTTGACGGCATGCACGCTCAGTCGGCCTGAACTGGCCAGGGCGCGCACGACGAATGTCTTGCCGCAGCCGGGCGGGCCGTACAGCAGCACCCCGCGTGGCGGATCGACGCCGAGGCGGGCGAAGGTGTCGGGATGCTGGAGCGGCCACAGCACAGCCTCGGTGAGCGCCTGTTTGGTCTCGACCATATCGCCGACGTCCTCCAGGGTGACCGAGCCGACCGCAACCTCCTCGGTGTTCGACCTCGACAGTGGCCGGATCACCGTCAGGGCGCCGGCGAGGTCCTCCTGGGTCAGCGCCGGCGGTTTGCCGTCCTCGCTGGCCCGGGCGGCCGCCCGCAGTGCCGCCTCGCGGACCAGTGCGGCGAGATCGGCCCGCACGAAACCCGGTGTGCGGTCGGCGATCTCGTCCAGTTTCAGTTCCCCGGCCGGGACGTCTCGCAGCAGCACCTCCAGCAGAGCCTTGCGGGTAGCGCCATCGGGAAGGCTCAAGCCCAGTTCGCGGTCACAGAGCTCAGGTGCACGCAACCTCGGGTCTACCACATCCGGTGCCTGCGACGTCGCGATCAGCGCGACGCCCGGTGTGGCGACCGCCTTGCGCAGCTCGCTGAGAATCATGGCGGCCACCGGCTCGGGTGGTTCTGGCAGCAGCGCATCGATATCGGTGACCAGGAGCACCCCGCCGCCGTTGATCACGTTGGTCACCGCGCTGGCCACAGCCTGGTGGCGTTCGGTCGCCGCCAGTGCGCCCGTGTCCGGGCCATCGAGATCGACCAGTCGTCGGCCCGCACACACGGCGCGTACCAGTCTGGCCTTCCCGACGCCGGCCGGTCCGGTGATGAGCACGCCGAGATTCGGCTTGGCGCCCAGCTTTTCCAGAAGTGCGGGCTCATCGAGGGCGAGTTTGAGCCACTCGGTGAGCCGACCGGCCTGGACGTGCTGACCCTTGAGGTCGTCGATACTCACCGGTGGCGCCTCAGGCCACTGCGTGGGCGGGCTGACGGCGGCGGTCGCGCCGGTAGCCGTGTCGGCGCCGTCGCCCCAGGTGACCGATGAGTTCGGTTGCACCGAAACCGGTCCGGCCGGGTCGGTTCCGGTGACGGTGAGCAACTCCGATGTCCAGGTGATCCCTACCGCCGCGGTCAGTGCCGAACTGGCCTCTGATGTGGAGGTGCCCGGTCCCAGGTCGCGCGGTAGCAGCGATACGGTGTCACCGACGGCCAGCACCTTGCCGAGCAGAGCCCGACGCAACGTGGCCGAAGGCACCGACTGGGTGGCCAGTGCCGAACCGCTCAGCGTCACCGAACGCGCGCCAAAGACCGTTACCGGTGCCACCAGCACGGTCGAATCCTCACGCAGGCCGGCGTTGGACAGCATGACATCGTCGAGCAGTGCGGTTCCGGTGGGCGTGCCCGCCGGGGTCACCCCGGCGACGGCGGCTGTGGTGCGCGAGCCGATGAGTGAAACCGCGTCCCACTCGCGGATACCCAGTGCTGCAATGACTTCCGGGTGCAGCCGAACAACGCCGCGACGTGAATCAAGCGCGGCGGTGTTGAGCCGTGCGGTGAGCGTCAGGCTCGCGTCGGACACGGGGTCAGCCCCCTGGCCTGCGCAGGCCCATCCGGGCTGCCGATCGGCGATTGGGGTTTTGGGCCTGCCTCGCCGCGCGGCGGGCCGCACGCCGCTGCCGGGGTTTGTCGTCCCATGCCTCCGGGTGTGCGGCGGCCCAGCGCTGGCTGCGAATCGTGAACGGGATGATCAGTAGATAGCCCGCGATGATCAGTAGCACCAGGACGTAGGGAAACAGCAGCAGTCCCGCTGCCGCGACCGCGACCACAATCAGCAGGATCGGTGCGGCATTGGCCGGCACCGACACCGACTTCAGGGCCATGGTGGGAACCCGGCTCACCAGAAGTGCGGAATTGGCTGCCAGCCACCCGCAGATGAACCACGGTGAGGTCCACCAGCCATGGCCGAACTGCAGCATTGCCGCCAGTGGGCCGATCGCGCCGACCGCACCGCAGGGCGCGGGCATGCCGACGAAATACTGGCGGGTGTAGGCCGGGCGGGTGTCGTCATCGAGCAGAGTGTTGAACCTGGCCAGTCGCAGCACGACGCACACCGCATAGAGCAGCACGAAGATCCAGCCGATCGGTGAGGTCGGCAGCAGCGAGATGTAGATGACCAGGGCCGGCGCGACGCCGAAGTTGACCGCATCGGCCAGCGAGTCGATCTCGGCCCCCATCGGGGACTGGGCGTGCAGTGCGCGGGCGATACCGCCGTCGATACCGTCGAGCACCGCGGCGGCACCGATCAGAGCCAGCGCAATATGGGGGCGTCCGTCAAGGGCGAACTTGATCGACGTGAGGCCGGCGCAGATCGCCAGAACCGTGGTGGCACTGGGCAGAATACGCAAACCTCGGTTGGGTTGATCGCGGGGTTTGATCATGGCAGCCGGGCCAACACCGTCTCGCCGGCCAGGGCCCGCTGCCCCGACTCGATGAGTACCTCCGAACCCGCGGGCAGGTAGGTGTCCAGCCGCGATCCGTAACGGATCAGCCCATAGGTGTCGCCGATGCCGACGTGATCGCCGACGTGCAGATCGCAGACGATACGGCGGGCGATCAACCCGGCGATCTGTACCACCACCACGTGTTGTCCTTCCGGCGTGCGGATCACAACGCTAGTGCGCTCATTTTCCTCACTGGCGGCCGGCAATTCCGCGGAATGGAAACGACCGGGGCGGTGCGCCACCGCGAGCACCTCGCCCCCGACCGGAATGCGCTGCACGTGGGCGTCCAGCAGGGACAGGAAGATGCTGATTCGGGCCACCGGCGCAGATCCCAGCCCGGCCTCGGGCGGTGGTGGCGCGATGTCGACCAGGCAGACCAGGCCGTCGGCGGGGGCTACGACCACACCGGTTCGGGTCGGTGGGGTGCGGGACGGGTGACGGAAGAACATCGCGTTGGCGCCCGCTGCGGCCAGGCCGGCCCGTCGTGCCCAGCGGTGGTGGCGACCGAGAGCGGCCACGGCCAGTCCGGCCGAGATGAAGGGCAGTCCGCCACGGTGCACGGGCGGTATCGACGATCGCGCCAGAGCCAGCAGCCGCTGCGGGCCGGACTGCAGGTTGTCGTCCGCGGAGCGGGGGCGTCGGGCCACGTCGGATGACTCTACGGGTGCAGGTCCCACAGCCCGACCTGCTCACCGGCGGCGAGCGCGGTGACGTCCTCGGCGATATCGAGGAGGCAGTTGGCCGATGCCAGCCAGCGCAAGTGGTGTGAGGCGGGGGGACCGTAGCTGACGACGGTTCCGGTGTCGGGGTCGTAGACGCCACGACGGAACTGACGCCGCGCGGCCGGGGAGGTCAAGCCCTCGGCCAAGACGGCCGTGCGCCGAGGCCGGTTCGGCTGCCTGACGCCCATCGCGGCGCGCAGTGCGGGCCGGATGAACACCTCGAAGGACACCAGTGCGCTGACCGGGTTACCGGGCAGGGTGACGATCGCGCACCCCGTCGCGGTGCGTCCCGCGCCCTGCGGCATCCCGGGCTGCATTGCAACTTTGACGAACTCGACGCTCTCATCGCCGCCCAGGGCGTCCTTGACCACCTCGTAGGCCCCGGCGCTGACCCCGCCCGAGGTGATGATCAGATCGGCGTCTCCGGCGTGGGAGTCGAGCACCGCGCAGAAGCGTTCGACATTGTCATCACAGGTGACTACCGCGACCACCTCGGCGCCGGCATCCCGCACTGCGGCGGCCAGCATGACCGCGTTGGACTCGTAGATCTGTCCCGCCTGCAATGCGGTCCCGGCCGCCACCAACTCCGAACCGGTGGAGATCACCAGAACCCGCTGGCGCGGGATGATCGGCAGCTCACCGAGCCCTAGTGCGGCGACCAGGCCCAACGCGGCCGGCGTCACGACCTGGCCGGCGTGCAGCACCGTCGTTCCGCCCACGACATCTCCGCCCGCGCCGCGGATGTGCTGCCCTGGCTTCGCACTCACCGAGATCGTGACGGTGTCGAATCCGGCGTCGGTGCTTTCCACCGGAACCACCGCTGTTGCTCCCGAGGGAATCGGAGCGCCGGTCATGATGCGATGCGCGGTGCCCGGAGCCAGGGTGAGCTGGTCGATGCGTCCCGCCGGAATGTCTTCGGCCACAGGAAGTTTCACCGGGTTCTCGGCACTAGCGCCCGCGACATCCTCGGTCCTTACCGCGTAGCCGTCCATGGCGGAGTTGTCAAACACCGGTAACGACAGGGGGGCCACCACGTCCCGGGCCAGTACCAGGCCTAGTGCATCAGCCAGTCCGACGTTGACGGCGGGCCGTACCGAGAACAACCGGGAGACAACGCGCTGATGCTCATCGACGCTGCGCATCAGAGCACCGCTAGACCGGGTAGGTGACGCCGGTGAGTTCCTCGGATACCGACCACAGTCGCTGCTGAATCGCCGTGTCGTGCGACTGCTCGCTGGAGGTGACCAGTATCGGGTAACCGCGCATCTGCTTGAATCCGTCGGGCCCGTAATACTGCCCGCCCTGCACCGCAGGATCGGTGGCAGCCCGCAGGGTGGGCAGTGCGCCCAGTTCGGAGGTGTTCAGCAGCCGGCCGGACAGCCAGTTGACGCCGGGCAGGCTCGCCCCGGGAACATGACGCACCAATTCGGTGGCGGCCACACCGGGATGGGCGGCCACCGCGAGGGTCTTGGCTCCCTGGGTTTTTGCGGCCGCGGCCAGCCGGCGTTGCAGGTCGTAGGTGAACAGCAGGTTGGCCAGCTTGGACTGGCCGTAGGCGGCGACTCGGTCGTAGCGGCGGTGTTCCCACTGCAGGTCCGCGAAGTCGATCTTGGCTCGGATGTTGTGCGCGATGCTGGCAACCGCCACCACCCTGGACCCGTCCACACCGAGCATATTGTTCAACAGCAGCCCGGTGAGCGCGAAGTGGCCCAGGTGGTTGGTGCCGAACTGCAACTCGAAGCCGTCTGCGGTGGTCTGCTTGGGCGGGTACATCACGCCGGCGTTATTGATCAGCAGGTCGATACGCGGGTAGGCGGCGGCGAGTTCGGCGCCGGCAGCGCGTACCGATGCCAGCGAGCCCAGATCCAGCTTGTGCACCGTGACGTCGGCGGCCGGGGACAACTTGCGGATGCGGGCCGCGGCTGCGTCGCCCTTGGCGGTGTCGCGGACCGCCATCACCACACTCGCACCGCGGGCCGCGAGCACTCGTGCGGTGTCGTAGCCGAGGCCGGTGTTGGAGCCGGTGACGATCGCCACCCGGCCGCTCTCATCAGGAACCTCGTTCTCAGTCCAAGTCATGGGTAGAACATACGCAATCATCCGGCCGGCCTAAATCTCCGGCAGGTGCCGAAGCTGCCGAAGCCGCAATCAGGCGCTGCGCCAACTGCGAAGGTTCTCGATGCGCTCCTGCAAGTGCTCAGTGTCGGCGGCCGCCACCGGCGGGCCACCGCAGGCCCGGCGCAACTCGCTGTGGATCCAGCCGTGTGACTTGCCGGTGCGGTGGTGCATCGCTGAGACCAGGGTGTTCAGTTCGCGGCGTAACTCCCGCAACTTTCCATGCGTGGACACCCGTGCGGGGATTCCTGCAGCCGAACGCGTCGCGAGCTGCTCGTCCTGCCTGCGACGCAGCAGATCCCGCATCTGTGCACTGTCGAGCAGGCCGGGGATGCCCAGATAGTCCGCTTCCTCGTCGCTGCCGGCCGGTGTGGCGGTGCCGAACGATGCGCCGTCAAAGATCACCTGGTCCAACTCGGCATCCGAGCCCAGGAACTCGAACCCGTTATCGCCGTCGGCCGGTTCGGTGCGCTGACGCTCGTCGACCTCGTCGAAACCGAGCGATTCGCGGTGTGGCTTACCCAGTACGTGATCGCGCTGCGCCTCGAGTTCACTGGCCAGCTGCAGCAGCGACGGCACCGACGGCAGGAAGATGCTCGCTGTCTCCCCGGCCGTGCGCGACCGGACGAACCGACCGACGGCCTGGGCGAAAAAC
>NZ_JAEMSG010000202.1 GCF_016462945.1 Mycolicibacterium sp.
TCTTCGCCGAGACCTACATCAGCTTTCTGGGACTCGGGGATCCCTCGGTGATGTCGTGGGGCCGGATGATCCAGGACGCGCTTGACCAGGGTGCGGTCGTGGCGGGAGCCTGGTGGGTGGTCCTGCCGCCGGGCCTTGCGGTCACCCTGGTGGTGCTGGCCGCCACCATCGCCGGACAGGGAATGGAGGACACCCTCAACCCCCGACTCAAGGTGGGACATCTGGCAGTCCGACGTTTCCGGGTACGTCCACTGCACGGCGCACTGGGTCGCCCATGACGACATCTGTGACAGCACCCCTTCTCGAGGTCCGCGACTTGGGCGTCGACTTCGACATCGGCGGCGGGCAGTTGCACGCCGTCCGCGGCGTCTCCTTCGCCCTGCACGCGCGCGACCGACTGGGGATCGTGGGCGAGTCGGGATGCGGCAAGTCCACCGTGGTGCTCGCGATGATGGGGTTGCTACCGCCGAACGCCGAGGTGTCCGGGCAGATTCTGCTCAACGGAGTCGATATCCTCGCCGGCGGCGACAGCAGTATGCGCCCGCACCGCTGGTGCGATATCTCGATGGTTTTCCAGGGCGCCATGAACGCCTTCAACCCGGTGCGCACCGTCGGTGATCAGATCGCCGAGCCGATCCGGATGCATCGCAAAGCCAGTCGCCGGGACGCCGACGATCGCGTTGCCGAACTGCTCGACATGGTTGGCATTCCGGCTGCGCGGGCGGCGCGCTACCCGCATGAGTTCTCCGGCGGCATGCGTCAGCGGGCCGCCCTTGCCATGGCGCTGGCCTGCGGTCCCAAGGTGCTGCTGGCCGACGAGCCGACCACTGCGCTCGACGTGATCGTGCAAGCCGAGATCCTGCAGTTGCTACGACGCGTTTCCGACGACCTTGGCGTCGCCCTGGTGTTCATCAGCCATGATCTGCCCGCCGTCGCGCAGGTGACCGAACGGGTGGCGGTCATGTACGCCGGACGCATGGTTGAGGAAGCCCCGGTGGCTCGTCTGGTTTCCGCCCCACGCCACCCCTATACGGCCGCGTTGCTGGCGGCTATTCCCCGCCCGAGAGCAGCCGCGACGGTACGGTCAATTCCCGGCGAACCACCCAGGCTTGACACCCCGGTCGTCGGCTGCGCATTTGCGCCTCGCTGCCCATCAGCCGCCGAAGTGTGTCGAATCACCGAGCCCACCAACACAGTCGACGGCGACGCGGTTGTCGCCTGCCATTGTGCGACGCCGGCAGGATTGCCTCGGTGAACGCCCCGCTGCTGCAGTTGTCAGAACTCACCGTGCATTACCCGCTGAGCGGGGCGGGAATCTTCGGGCGTTCGGGGCACCGGGTCACCCATGCCGTCGAGGGGGTCTCGCTCACAGTGGAGGCCGGCCAGATCGTGGCCCTGGTGGGCGAATCCGGTTGTGGGAAAAGCACAGTGGCCCGTGCGATCGTCGGTTTGCAGCACGCCACCAGTGGCCAGGTGATCTTCGACGGCACCGACCTCACCGGGCTGCGAGGCAGCGCACTGCGGCCCTACCGTCGCGCCATCCAGCTGGTGCATCAGGATCCGTACGACGCACTTGATCCTCGGATGACGGTGCGCGCGATCGTCGAAGAGGGTCTGCGCATTCACCGGGTCCCGCGTGGTGATCGCGATGCGATCGTGCGCGGGGCACTCGAGCGGGTAGGTCTGACGCCCGCGGACTGGGTGCTCGACCGCTTCCCGCACCAGCTGTCCGGTGGGCAGCGACAGCGGGTCGCCATCGCCGCCGCAATCGCGCTGACGCCCCGCCTACTGGTGGCCGACGAGCCGGTCTCGATGCTCGATGTGTCCGTGCGCGCCAGCGTGCTGGAACTCATCGACACTCTTCGTCGCGATGGTTTGGCCGTGCTGATCATCACCCACGATCTGGCCGGCGCGGTGATGCTGGCGGACCGGATCGCGGTGATGTACTTCGGCCGGATCGTCGAGGAAGGCCCGGTGGGTGAGGTGATGGACTTTCCCGCCCACCCCTATAC
>NZ_JAEMSG010000038.1:0-8603 GCF_016462945.1 Mycolicibacterium sp.
GGCCAGGACCGTGGCCTGGAGTTGAATCGCGGCGTCGGTGATCCGCGGGACGGTCACCTGGACAGGGGCGATAGCGGATGTGGCGATGATGCTCGCGCCGACCAAGGCGGTTCCGGCGGCGGCGAAAGAACGACTGACGGCGATCACATGAAACTCATTTCCTGGTGTTGATTGAGGTTTCAGCAAACATACATGTCACCACCGGGGATCGCTAACCCACCAACCAATTAGGCGGCTGGTCATGATATCCAGGGGCGATTGGCCAGGCGCTCGTGGCGCAGCCGGTCCACCTCGGGCAACTCCAGCGGCGCCAGTGGCCCGACCACCCGGGCCAGCAACAGGTCGGCCAACTGCGGATTGCGGGCCAGACATGGTCCATGAAGGTAGGTCGCGACCACGCTGCCCTGCACCGCCCCGTCGACGCCATCGCCCAGCCGGTTTCCGCCGCCCTTGACCACTGCTGCCAGCGGCCGTGCTGCTGGGCCCAGAACCGTTCCGCCGCGGTGGTTTTCGAACCCGGTCAGCGGTTCGGTCAGCCCATCAACCAAGGGCGTTGACACCACCTCGCCGATCGTGCGCTTCGGCTGCGGGGACGTGGTGACGTCGAGCAGGCCGACGCCGTCGACCCGCTCACCGGCTGAGGTTTCATACCACTGCCCAAGCACCTGGATCGCCGCGCAGATCGCCAGTACCGGTGCGCCCCGTGCCGCGGCGCGTTGCAGGCCCCGGTGGGTCAGCAGATGCCTGGTGGCAAGCCGCTGGGCGTAATCTTCCGCGCCGCCGAGGGTGTAGAGGTCCAGCGAATCCGGCACCGGGTCGGCCAGGGTGATCTCGACGATCTCGGCGGCGATCCCGCGCAGTCGCAACCGCTGCCGCAACACGACGGCGTTCCCGCCGTCGCCGTAGGTGCCCATCACATCGGGGAGCACCAGGCCGATCCGCACTGCCTCAGTCATGGTGACGCTCCAGTGCCCGCTGCAACTGCAGGAACGCGGTGTAGTTGGCGACCACCTCGACGTGCCCGGCAGGACAGGACCCGATTGCCGTCACGGTGTCATGAACCAGGGAGTGCTCCACGCCCGCGTAACCCAGCCGCACCGCGAGGTCGGTTCCGCGCTCCCCGGCGGCCACCACCGAGGTGCCTTCGAAGTGCTCAAAACGCACATCCCACAACCAGGACAGATCCTCGCCGTCGGGCACCTGCCCGTTGACCGCGATCACCACTCCCGCTGCGGTCTTGTCCACCATCGACAGCGCTTCCTGCCAGCCCGCGGGATTCTTCGCCAACAGTAGTCGCGCAGTGTGGTCTGCGATCCGCACCGTGCGGTAGCGCCCTGCGACCTCATCGACACTTGATACCGCGGCGACCGCCGCCACCGGATCGGCACCCATCGTCACCGCCGCGGCGACCGCCTGGGTGGCATTGCCGCGGTTCACCACACCCGGTAGCGCCAACCGCATCGGCAGCCCCAAATCATTCGGGCCATAGATCTTTTCGTCGTCAAACCACCACTGAGGAACCGGCCGCTGGAAGTCCGTTCCGCTTGAACGCCAGTGTGAGCCTTCTCGAATAATCACTTCGCCACTGCGCGGACAACTGACCGAATCTCCTGCCCAACCGCCGCCGGCAGCCACCCACACCACCTTCGCGCAGTCGTAGGCCGCCGACGTCATCAGCACGTCATCGCAGTTGGTCACGACGACCGCCTGGGGGTGATGGGACAGTCCGGCGCGCAGGGTGCGTTCGATGTGGTTGATCTCGCCAACCCGGTCGAGTTGGTCACGTGAGAGGTTCAGCAGCACGATCACGGCAGGCCCGACCGCATCCGCGACGTGCGGTACGTGCATCTCGTCGACCTCGAGCGCGGCCAGTCCGGCATCGCGATCGGCGGCGAGTGCGGCAACCAGGCCGGCGTCCATATTGGCGCCCTCACTGTTGGTCGCGACCGGGCCCATGGTTCCCAGCGCCGCGGCCACCATTCGGGTGGTGGTGGACTTGCCGTTGGTGCCGGTGATGATCGCGGTGCGCCGCCCGATGCCCAGTTGCCCCAGAATCGAGCGGTCCAGCGTCATCGCCACCAGGCCGCCGATCATGGCCCCGGCGCCGCGTCCGGTCACCCGGGAGGTCCAGCGTGCCGCCGAGCCGAGGGCCATCGCGGTACGTCCACGCACTGTCATCGTCGGCTTGGGCATTGCAGGTGAGTTTATGCCGTTTCGGCGACAGCCGCCCGACACGGATCCGATGTGCCGGTCGCTGTCGGGGGTACATGCCATTCTGACGCTTGTGAGCCACACCTGGGGCCGGCCGGTCAGCGAGGCGGACGACGGATGGGTCGTCGTCGATGTCGAGACCTCGGGCTTCCGGCCGGGGCATGCGCGCGTCCTCAGTGTCGCTGCGTTGGCGCTGGACGCGCGCGGCAATGTCGAGCGCTCGGTGGTCAGCCTGCTCAATCCAGGCGTGGACCCGGGTCCGACGCACGTGCACGGACTGACCTCCGAGATGCTAGAGCATCAGCCGGTCTTCGCCGACATCGTCGATGACCTCGCCGAGCTGATGCACGGGCGCACGCTGGTAGCCCACAACGCTGCCTTCGACTACTCATTCCTGACTGCCGAGGCTGAACTGGCCGAGACCGCATTGCCCATTGACAGTGTCATGTGCACGGTCGAACTCGCCCGTCGGCTCGATCTCGGCTTGGACAATCTGCGGCTGGAAACCCTTGCCCGGCACTGGAATATCCTTCAGACCCGCGCCCACGACGCGTTCGACGACGCGCTGGTGCTGGCTCGTCTGCTGACCCCGGCGCTGGAGCAGGCCCGCGAGCGTGACGTCTGGCTACCGGTCCGGCCGTTGACGCGGCGGCGCTGGCCCAACGGCAAGGTCACCCACGAGCAACTACGTCCATTGAAGATGCTGGCCTCCCGGATGCCGTGTCCCTACTTGAACCCCGGTCGCTATAGTGGAGGGCCGCTGGTGCAGGGCATGCGGGTGGCGTTGTCGGCCGAGGTGGACCGCACCCACGAAGAACTGGTCGAGCGAATTCTGCACGCCGGTCTGGCCTACACCGACGCCGTCGACCCCGACACGTCGCTGGTCATCTGTAATAACTCACAGGCTGAGCACGGCAAGGGCTATCAGGCCCGGGAGCTCGGCGTGCCAACCGTCTCCGACCAGCAATTCATGGCTCACGTCGCCTCGGTTGCCAGCGGCACCGGTCTCGACCAGTTTGAGCAGTCGGTCAACCAGGGCCAGCAATTCGCCCTGTTCTGACCGCACTGACCACCGGACTCAGTCCTGCTGCGCCGCCCGGTTGACCGCCGAGACCACCGCCCGCAGTGACGCCGTCGTGATCGAGGTGGCGATGCCGACACCCCACACCGTCTGGCCGCCAATGGATACCTCGACGTAGGCCGCGGCGGCCGCTTCCTCGCCGGCAGACATGGCGTGCTCGGAGTAGTCCAGCACGTGCACGTCGATGCCGACGCTGCCCAGTGCGTTGACGAAGGCGGCAAGCGGCCCGTTACCCTCGCCGCGGATCTCGGCCTCGACCCCGTCGAGCTTCACGGTCGCCTCGATGACGTCGATCCCGCCGTCGACCTCGGAGCCGATGACCTTCTGCCGGATGCGTTCCAGGGGGCGTACCGGGGCAAGGTATTCGTCGGCGAAGACGTCCCACATTTCCTTGGAGGACACCTCGCCGCCCTCGCCGTCTGAGCCCTCGGCGACCTGTTGGATGACCTTGCTGAACTCGATCTGCAGCCGCCGCGGCAGCACCAGACCGTGGTCGGCCTTCATGATGTACGCCACCCCGCCCTTGCCGGACTGCGAGTTCACCCGGATGACGGCCTCGTAGGTGCGGCCGACGTCCTTGGGGTCGATCGGCAGGTACGGCACCTGCCACAGCATGTCCTCGACGTCGGCATCGGCCTCGTCGGCGGCGATCTTCATGGCATCGAGGCCCTTGTTGATGGCGTCCTGATGGCTGCCGGAGAACGCGGTGTACACCAGATCACCGCCGTAGGGATGCCGCTCATGCACCGGTAGTTGGTTGCAGTGCTCCACGGTGCGACGGATCTCGTCGATGTTGGAGAAGTCGATCTGGGGATCCACTCCGCGGGAGAAAAGGTTTAGACCCAGGGTCACCAGGCACACGTTGCCGGTGCGTTCACCATTTCCAAACAGACAGCCTTCGATCCGGTCAGCGCCTGCCTGATAACCCAATTCCGTTGCCGCAACGGCGGTTCCGCGGTCATTGTGCGGATGCAGGCTCAGAATAATCGAGTCGCGGCGGGCAAGATTGCGGCTCATCCACTCGATGGAGTCGGCATAGATATTTGGCGTTGCCATTTCCACGGTCGCCGGCAGGTTGATGATCAGCGGCCAGTCCGGCGTCGGCTGGATGACAGCCGATACCGCGTCACACACGTCCTTGGCATACTCAAGCTCGGTGCCGGTATAGGACTCGGGCGAGTATTCGAAACGCCACCGGGTGCGCGGGTATTTGGCGGCTTCCTCCAAGCACTTTCGCGCGCCGGCGACGGCGATCGCCTTGACCTCGTCGCGGCCGGCGCGGAACACCACCCGTCGCTGCAGGATTGAGGTGGAGTTGTAGAAGTGCACGATCACGTTCGGTGCGCCGTCGCAGGCCTCGAAGGTGCGCTCGATCAGTTCGGGCCGGCACTGGGTGAGTACCTGGATGGTGACATCGCTGGGTATGGCGCCCTGCTCGATGATTTCGCGGACGAAGTCGTAGTCGGTCTGGCTGGCCGAGGGGAACCCGACTTCGATCTCTTTATAACCCATCCGCACCAGGAGATCGAACATCCGTCGCTTTCGGGCCGGACTCATCGGATCGATCAGCGCCTGGTTGCCGTCGCGTAGGTCCACGGCACACCACAGTGGCGCATGTTTGATCACCCGGTCGGGCCAGGTGCGGTCGGACAACGTGATGGCCTCCACCTCCTGGGCGAAGGGACGGTAGCGGCCAATCGGCATGGCCGAGTTGCGCTGGGTGTTCCAGGCCGGCTGGCTGTTGTGACGCCCTCCGGCGGGGGTGGTGATGCTGCGTGCCGACACGTAGGCGTCGACGGAGTCGACCGACTGCGAATGGGCCCGGGAATCGGGTGTGGAATCGGGTGTGGAATCGGGTGTGGAATCAGATTCAGAAGGGGTGTTCACGATGTGCGCTCCGGGAAGTTGAGGAGGGACTTCAGACCGGCGCATCGCGAAGCACCCGCGACGGGAAGCCAGTCTGGATCAGACCCCGCCGCGGCGTCCGAGAAGGAGCACCCGCTGCATGTTGTGGACTGTACTCCGGTTGCCCCACCAGGCATAGTCGGACTACGACGCCGATCCCGGCGGTCGCCCAGACTCGCAGGCGCTCGCCGGTGGCGAAGTGAACCTTCACCGCCAGGGCCGGCCCCACGTTCGCGCGAACGCGACCTCATCAAGGGGCAGGCGGTGTCGGGGACGCGCGTCCCGCTCGGCGATCTCAGCGCTCATCCTGCTGTAGTCACCGAGCGAACCGACGGCGATCACCATCAGCGGCACCACCTCCGGTGGGATGTCGAACGCCACGCGGGAACCGTCGACGTCGAACCCTGCCATCGGGTGACTGATCAACCCGCGGGACACCGCCTCGATGCTCAGGTTGGCCGCCGCCGCGCCCGCATCGACTCGCGAATACAGCGCGGTCTTGTCGTCCTCGCCCTTGTCGGCACACACCAGGATGAGTGCTCCCGCCGCGCTGGCGTAGGCGTTTCCACGCCTGAGCAGACCGGCCAGTGTCGCGAAGGTGTCATCGCCGCGCACTCCGACGACGAACCGAACCGGCTGGCGGCCGCCCCATGTCGCAGCCCACCGCGCCGACTCCAGGAGTGCGGTGACCTGCTCGCCGGTCAGCGCCACATCGGGATCAAAAGCCCGCGGACTCCACCGGTCGGCGATCGGTTGGTGGATCGCCACCCGGGTTTGTGCGTGTCGGTCGGTGGGCTGCTCAGCCATTACAGGCAGATTACCCGTCAGTCCAGGGAGGGAAAATCTGCTCCGCCCAACCCTTTATCCTTATGGGCAACCCGGAACATCCGTTAGTGACAACCCCGAGCCTGGAAAGGGCCGACCGTGGCGCTCGTCGTGCAGAAGTACGGCGGATCCTCGGTGGCCGACGCCGAACGGATCCGTCGTGTCGCTGAGCGCATCGTCGAAACCAAACGCCAGGGCAACGATGTCGTCGTCGTGGTCTCGGCGATGGGGGACACCACCGACGACCTTCTCGACCTCGCCCGGCAGGTATGTCCGACGCCGCCGCCGCGCGAGCTCGATATGCTGCTGACTGCCGGCGAACGTATCTCCAACGCGCTGGTGGCCATGGCCATCGAGTCATTCGGCGCCCAGGCCCGGTCCTTCACCGGTTCGCAGGCCGGCGTGATCACGACGGGCACTCACGGCAACGCCAAGATCATCGACGTCACTCCGGGACGGCTGCGCTCGGCACTGGACGAGGACCAGATCGTTCTCGTCGCGGGCTTCCAAGGTGTCAGCCAGGACAGCAAGGACGTCACCACGTTGGGCCGGGGCGGCTCCGACACCACCGCCGTCGCGCTGGCCGCGGCCCTGAACGCCGATGTCTGTGAGATCTACACCGACGTCGACGGCATCTTCACCGCAGACCCGCGCATCGTGGGCAATGCCCGACGTCTCGACACCGTCAGTTTCGAGGAGATGCTCGAGATGGCGGCATGCGGGGCCAAGGTACTGATGCTCCGATGCGTGGAGTACGCCCGCCGCTACAACGTTCCGATTCACGTCCGATCGTCATATTCGGACAAGCCCGGCACGATCGTCACTGGATCAATCGAGGACATTCCCATGGAAGATGCCATCCTGACCGGAGTTGCCCACGACCGAAGCGAGGCCAAGGTCACCGTCGTCGGCCTGCCTGACGTTCCGGGCTACGCCGCCAAAGTTTTTCGTGTCGTCGCCGATGCCGATGTCAACATCGACATGGTGCTACAAAACATCTCCAAGGTGGAGGACGGCAAGACAGATATCACCTTTACCTGCTCGCGTGACGTCGGTCCGACCGCCGTCGAGAAACTCAACGAGCGAAAGGCTGAGATCGGTTTCACCGATGTGCTCTACGACGACCACATCGGCAAGGTATCTCTGGTCGGTGCCGGGATGCGCAGCCACCCGGGTGTGACCGCGACATTCTGCGAGGCTTTGGCCCGGGTGGGCGTGAATATCGATCTGATGTCCACTTCTGAGATCCGAATCTCGGTTCTGGTCAAAGACACCGAGTTGGATAAGGCTGTCGGTGCGCTGCATGAGGCTTTCGGTCTCGGTGGCCATGAGGCGGCTGTGGTGTACGGGGGAACGGGGCGCTGATGGCCCGCAGAGGGATAGGTATCGGTGTTGTCGGCGCCACCGGCCAGGTCGGCCAGGTGATGCGAACTCTGTTGGAGGAGCGCGACTTTCCCGCTTCCAGTGTGCGGTTCTTCGCTTCGGCACGCTCGCAGGGCCGCAAGCTGACCTATTGCGGGCAGGAGATCGAGGTCGAGGATGCCGAGACCGCTGACCCCAGTGGTCTGGACATTGCGCTGTTCTCCGCGGGCGCGACCATGTCGCGGGTACAGGCACCGCGTTTCGCTGCCGCCGGTGTCACGGTGATCGATAACTCCTCGGCCTGGCGCAAGGATTCGGATGTTCCCCTGGTCGTCAGTGAGGTCAACTTCGACCGAGACGTACGGGATATACGACTGGCCAAGGGCATCATCGCCAATCCGAATTGCACCACCATGGCGGCGATGCCGGTGCTGAAGCCTCTGCACGACGAGGCGCAACTGGTGCGACTGGTGGTCTCGACCTATCAGGCGGTCTCCGGCAGTGGTCTGGCCGGTGTCGAGGAGTTGGCGACTCAGGCTCGCGCGGTGATCGATGGAATCGAGCAACTTGTGCACGACGGCGCCGCGCTGACCTTTCCCGCGCCGAACAAGTACCTGGCTCCGATCGCCTTCAATGTGGTTCCCCTGGCCGGCTCGCTGGTCGACGACGGGTCCGGGGAGACTGACGAGGACCAGAAGCTGCGTAACGAGAGTCGCAAGATCCTTGGTATTCCGGACCTGGCCGTCAGCGGAACCTGCGTGCGGGTGCCGGTGTTCACCGGGCACTCGCTGTCGATCAATGCCGAATTCTCCCGACCCATCTCACCGCAGCGTGCCCGCGACATCCTCGCCGAAGCACCAGGTGTCACGGTGGTCGAGGTGCCGACTCCGCTTGCGGCGGCCGGTGCCGACGACACCCTCGTCGGCCGGATCCGCCAGGACTCGGGGGTGCCCGACGGTCGTGGGCTTGCGTTGTTCATTTCGGGGGACAATCTCCGAAAAGGGGCCGCGCTTAATACCATCCAGATCGCTGAGCTGCTGGCCGCCCAGCTGGGAGCCTGAACCACCGCTCGGCATTCACAGCGGGCTCATAACCGCCACCCATCCGGCGCTATACCGGGACCGCCAGGATGGCCCTATGACTGAATCACTCGAAAAAGACGAAACACTGGAACAAGTTATTGCAACCACACCCGTCCCGCCCCCGCACAAATCCCGGC
>NZ_JAEMSG010000038.1:8613-21264 GCF_016462945.1 Mycolicibacterium sp.
GCGATCGTCGCCGGCGTGGTGTTCATCGTCGGCGCCATCTTCTTCACCGGCCTGACACTCGGCCGGCATAGCGGCGGCGGACACGGCGGGCAACACCGAGGGCATAGCGAGATGGGTCCCCGCATGGAGCCGATGATGACCGGTATGCGACCCGGTGGTCCGATGGGACCCGATATGGGCCAGATGGGGCCTGGCATGCGCCCGGAAAACCCGCCGCAGCCGACCCCGCCGGCAGCTCCAACGCCGCGTCCGTAGTCAGCCGTCGCCCGATCCTGTCGGCCAAGGCCCGAGGGGCCGTCGTCGGGCTAGCGGGTCAACTCCCAGGTATGTACCGGCTCATTGCTGTGCATCAATTCGCAATACCGGCGCAGCATTTCAGCCAGCGCCCTCGGCCGGTCCATACCCCGTTGCTGCAGCGCGTGCACCGTCGCCGTCTGCCATACCGCGCCGTTCTGACAGGTCTTGGCGCGTCCCTCGATGACACCGAGGTAGCGGTCTCTCACCTCCGGGGCAACTTGCCAGCGGCGCAGTCCCTCGTCAGCCATCGGCAGCAGGTGGCGCAGCACCAACTCGTCAGGTGTCACTTCACCCAGACCCGGCCAGTACAGCCGGGCTGACATACCGTTTCGTGCGGCTTCGTTGAAATTGTCATGTGCGGCAGCGAAACTCATCTTGGTCCACAGCGGCCGGTCCTCTTCGGAAATGGTGCGCAACAGGCCGTAGTAGAACGCTGCATTCGCCATCATGTCAACGACGGTCGGTCCGGCGGGTAGCACTCGATTCTCGACACGCAGATGGGGTCGGCCGTTCGCGACGTCGTATACCGGCCGGTTCCAGCGGTACACCGTGCCGTTGTGCAGACGCAGTTCCGCCAGCAGGGGGGTGCGTCCGGCGGCCAGTTCGGCCACCGGGTCCTCGTCGGACATCTCGGGTAGCAGCGACGGGAAGTACCGGACGTTCTCCTCAAAAAGATCGAAGATCGACGTGATCCATCGCTCGCCGAACCACACCCGTGGCCGCACGCCCTGAGCCTTGAGCTCATCTGGCCGGGTGTCGGTGGCTTGGGTGAAGAGCTCGATGCGGGTCTCGGCCCACAGTTGGTGGCCGAAGAAATACGGCGAGTTGGCCCCGAGCGCCAATTGCGGCCCGGCCAGAACCTGGGCGGCGTTCCAGTTGTTGGCGAAGTTGGCGGGGGAGACCTGCAGATGCAGCTGCATGCTGGTGCAGGCCGATTCCGGAGCGATGGATTCGGCGTGGATGCTCAACCGGTCCGCCCCGGTGATGTCGATGAGGATGTCCTCGCCCCGGGCGGTGAAGATGGAGTCGTTGAGGGCCTGATAGCGCATCGACGGGCTCATCCAGCTGCCTGTCAGGTTCTCGGGCATCAAGGTGGGCAGAATTCCGATCATCACGATGTGCGAGCCGTCGGCGCCGGCCTTGCTTTCGGCGGCGTTGAGACTGGCCCGCACCTCGGACTCCAAGTCCTGCGTGGCGCGGCCCGATAGCGGACGGGGCGGAACGTTGAATTCGATGTTGTAGGCGCCTAATTCGGTCTGATAGGCCGGATCGGCGATGGCGGCGAGGACCTCCTGGTTCGACATGGCCGGTTGATAATCAGCATCGACGAGGTTGCACTCGATCTCCATGCCGGTCAGCGGCCGGTCGAACTCGAAGCTCGACTCCGCCAGCATGGTTTCGAGTACGTCCAGGCAGAGCTGAACCTTATGCCGGTATTCCTGCCGCTGTTTACGGCTGTAGGCGGCATTCGTTACTTGTTCTCCCACGCCGTTGATGCAACAGGTTCAGTGGCGGTCCCGCAAGCAAATCGTCGCCGGAGGTCGGGTTTTCCATATGAGCCGTCATCGGCGGTGGCAGACTCCCAGGACAGTTCGTACCTGCCGATCCTTCAAGGAGCAGTGTGACCCACTTCGTCGCCTCCATCGACCAGGGCACCACCAGCACCCGCTGCATGATCTTCGACCACAACGGCCTGGAGATCGGACGCCACCAGCTTGAGCACGCACAGATTCTGCCGCGGGCCGGTTGGGTCGAGCACAACCCGACCGAGATCTGGGGAAACACCCAGACGGTGGTGACGTCAGCCCTCAACAACACCAACCTGAAGCCGGGCGATCTCGTCGCCCTGGGTATCACCAACCAGCGCGAGACCACGATCGTGTGGAACCGCAAGACCGGCCAGCCGTATTACAACGCAATCGTCTGGCAGGACACCCGCACCGACCAGATCGCCGCCGCGCTGGACCGGGACGGCCGCGGTGACGTGATCCGGCGCAAGGCGGGCCTGCCGCCGGCGACCTATTTCTCCGGCGGAAAGCTGCAGTGGATTCTGGAGAACGTCGAGGGCGTTCGCGCGGACGCCGAACGCGGCGATGCGTTGTTCGGTACGCCGGACGTATGGGTGCTGTGGAACCTGACTGGCGGCCCTGCCGGGGGCGTGCACGTCACCGATCCCACCAATGCCAGCCGTACCATGCTGATGGATCTCGAGACCCTGGACTGGGACGACGAGTTGTTGTCGTTCTTCGGGATTCCGCGCCAGATGTTGCCCGCTATCCGGCCGTCGTCCTCGCCGCAGCCGTATGGGATGACGAGGGCGGATGGACCGATGGGCGGGGAGGTGCCGGTGAATGCCATCCTCGGCGACCAGCAGGCCGCCATGGTGGGTCAGGTCTGCCTGAAGCCCGGCGAGGCCAAGAACACCTACGGCACCGGAAACTTCCTCTTGCTCAACACCGGCGAGAAAATCGTCCGCAGCTCCAACGGCCTGTTGACCACGGTCTGCTATCAGTTTGGCGCTGCCAAACCGGTGTACGCCCTTGAGGGTTCGATCGCGGTGACCGGATCAGCGGTGCAGTGGCTGCGCGATCAGCTCGGCATCATCAGTGGCGCGGCGGACAGTGAGACGCTGGCCGCCCAGGTTGAGGACAACGGCGGCGTCTACTTCGTGCCTGCCTTCTCGGGCCTGTTCGCGCCGTATTGGCGCTCCGATGCGCGCGGGGCGATTGTCGGGTTGTCGAGGTTCAATTCCAACGCCCACATCGCCCGGGCGACGCTGGAAGCGATCTGCTATCAGAGCCGCGATGTGGTCGATGCCATGGCGGCCGACTCAGGCGTGCCGTTGGAGGTGCTCAAGGTCGACGGCGGGGTCACGCTCAATGAGCTGTGTATGCAGATTCAGGCCGACGTGCTCGGTGTTGACGTCGTGCGCCCGAAGGTGCCGGAGACCACGGCCCTGGGTGCGGCCTACGGCGCCGGATTGGCAGTCGGCTACTGGTCGGATCCTGAAGACCTCCGGGCCAACTGGCAGGAGGATCGCCGGTGGAAGCCCTCATGGACCGAAAAACAGCGGGAGGCCGGATATGCCGGCTGGCGCAAAGCCGTGCAGCGGACTCTGGACTGGGTGGAGGTCTAGCTGACTAAAGTGGTACCCATGACCGACATCGCAGCGGACTCCGCCAACCTGCCCGACACCGGCCAGTTCTTCCAGCGGGGGAACTACGCGCCCGTTCCCGACGAGCTCACCGAATACGACCTGCCGGTTCATGGAGCGATCCCACCCGAGCTCGACGGTTGGTATCTGCGTAACGGCCCCAACCCGCGCCAGCCCACCGGGCACTGGTTCTTCGGCGACGGAATGCTGCATGGTGTGCGCATCGAAGGCGGTGTCGCGAAGTGGTACCGAAATCGCTGGGTGCGTACCGAGAGTTTTGAAACTCCGTTTCCGATCTACAACGGGGACGGCAGTCGCAACCTGCGCTCGGCGGTGTCCAACACCCACATCGTCAACCACGCCGGGAAGACGCTGGCGCTGGTCGAGTCCTCGCTGCCCTACGAGGTCACCAAAGACCTGGAGACCGTCGGCTGCTACGACTTCGACGGCAAGCTCAACGATGCGATGACCGCTCACCCGAAGATTTGCCCGACCACCGGCGAGCTGCACTTCTTCGGGTACGGCAACCTGTTCAGCCCGCACGTCACGTATCACCGCGTCGACGCCGATGGTGAGCTGACTGTCAACCGGCCCGTTGAGGTCGAGGCGCTGACGATGATGCACGACTTCGCGATGACCGCCGAGCACATCATCTTCATGGATCTGCCCATCGTATTCAATATCGATATCGCGGTGAGCGGCAGCGGAGACATGCCTTACCGCTGGGAGGATGACTACGGGGCCCGGCTAGGGGTCCTGCGCCGCGATGACCCGTTCGGGACGGTCCGGTGGTTCGATATCGAGCCGTGCTACGTGTTCCACGTCGCCAATGCCTACGACGACGGCAAATCCATTGTGCTGCAAGTTGTCCGCTATCCAGAGTTGTGGCGCAGCGACGGCGGCTTCGCCGACAGGGCGATGTTGCATAGCTGGACGATCAACCTCGAGTCCGGCACCGTGGCCGAGCGTCAACTCGATGACCGTGCGGTGGAATTCCCTCGCATCGATGACCGACTCGCCGGCCTGCCCGCGCGCTATGCGGTGTCGGTGGGCGATGCCAGCCTGGTGCGCTACGACCTCCAGACCGGTAATGCGGTGCAGCATGACTTCGGCACACCCGATGCGCCGGGCGGGCCGGGAGAAGCTGTCTTCGTGCCGTCGCCGTCCGGTCCGGCCGACGAAAGCAACGGCTGGTATCTGGTCTACGTCTACGACCCGGCCCGTAACGGAAGCGAACTGGTGATCCTCGACGCATCCGACTTCGCCGGCGACCCGGTAGCCCGCATCCAGCTGCCACGTCGGGTTCCCTACGGCTTCCACGGAAACTGGATCAGCGCCTGAGGCAAGCTCTGGAGATTTGGGCATGACCTACGTTCCAGTCAGGGGCCAACCGTTTACAGTCTCAATGGGTTTGAGAAGCATGGCCCTGGACAAGTGGATCGAGATTGACGAGCACTACGAAACTGAACTGGCACAGAAGCGTCACCTACTCGGAAATAGGAGATCTGAAGTTTTTGCCGTACTCCCCGAAGGTCTCAAAGGATCTGAGGAAGTTCTGGCAAAGCTGATCGATTACCTCCCGGCACACTTTCCGGACAGGTTTCCCACGCGAATTGAATCCGACGCTGCTATGCATCCGCTGGAAGCGGCGAGTTTATTGGTCCAAGAAGATTTGGCAGTCATGAGTCCGCAAGACGGACAATGGGTTCTGACCGCAGCCTCGGTCTGCTTTCCGAGCCGGTGGGATTTGGCGTCCAAAATCGGCGCAGACATGCACGGCATCCATGAACCGGTACCGCACTACGAGGAACGAATCGGTTACGCCACTGATGCGATGTTCGATAAGTTAACGGCCGATCGACCCGTGTGGCGCCTCAACTGGACGGTCCTGGACAGTCCGGAGCTATTCCAGCCTTCTGCCACCGGACGTAAAGCACGGGTCCGACCGCAGTTGAGTGTCGAGGAGTTTGGTGACTCGATGTATTTCCGAACCGAGCGTCAGTCGATGTGGAAGCTTGCCGCTTCCGGCGACATCCTTTTTACGATCCGCACCTACCGCGATTCCCTCAGTAGTTTAAATCGGCGCTATCCCGAATTTCGGCGGCATTTGGGCCAAACTTTGCAAACGACGAGTGAGGAAACACGACGATACAAGGGCTGGGCACCAATGTGGGAGGCTCTCATGGCCTGGTCCGGTCAACCACTCTGAACAGGTAAACCTCGTCCCGTAGGGTTGGTTTCTATGTCTGAACTGAAAGCACAGCTACGATCCGACCTCACCGATGCGATGAAGAGCCAGGACAAACTGCGCACAGCGACCTTGCGCATGCTGCTGGCGGCGGTCCAGACCGAGGAGGTCTCCGGAAAGCAGGCCCGCGAACTCACCGATGACGAGGTTCTCAAGGTGCTGGCCCGCGAGGCCAGGAAGCGCAGCGAGGCCGCCGAGATCTACACCCAGAACGGCCGCGGCGAACTTGCCGCCGAGGAGCACGCCGAGGCACGGATCATCGACGAATATCTGCCCACGCCGCTGACCGACGCCGAGGTGGCCGACGTCGTCGATACAGCGCTCGCTCAAGTCGCCGAGCAGCTCGGTGCGCGGCCGTCAGTCAAGGAAATGGGTCTGGTCATGAAGGCGGCCACCGCGATCGCGGAAGGTAAGGCCGACGGCGCCAGGCTCTCGGCCGCGGTCAAAGATCGGCTCTAGGGCACTTGGTATGAGCACGGCATGAGCACGAGCAGCAACCGCGGACCGGTGAAGGCGTTGGTGGCGCTGACCTACCTGGCCATGGTCACGATGAACATCCTCGCCAATACGTTGCCCTTGAACGGCCGGCGCACCGGCGAGGTGTCGGACTCCTACCCCAGCCTGTTCACCCCGGCCGGTCTGACATTCTCCGTCTGGGGATTGATCTACCTGCTGCTCGGCGCGCACGTCCTCTACCAACTTGGACTGTTCCGCGACTGCCCGGACACCGCCGAGCAGAGCGCGCTGCTGAACCGGGTGGGCGTGCTCTTCGCGGTCTCATCGCTGGCTAACACGGCGTGGGTGTTCGCCTGGCACTACGACCACATCCCGCTGTCGGTGGTGCTGATCGTGGTGATCCTGGTGTGCCTCGCGCTGATCGCCACCGCATTGCAGCGGGTAAATCTCACCGGACGCCGGCGTTGGTTCATCGGCGTGCCGTTCAGTGTCTACTTCGGCTGGACGACGGTGGCCGTTGTCGCGAACATCACCGTGCTGATGGTCAGCCTGAAGTGGGACGGATTCGGCCTGTCCGACGCCACCTGGGCGGTGATCATCGTGCTCGTCGCGATGGCGATCGGCACCGCCACCATGGTGCGCAACCGCGACGTCGCCTACGGTCTGGTGCTCATCTGGGCGTTCGTCGGCATTCTGATCCAGCAGATGTCCGCCGACGGTTTCGCCGGTCGCTACCCGGCCATCATCGGCGCGGTGATCGCATCGCTGGTGATCTACGTTGTCGTCGAGATCATGATTCTGCGCGACCGCAGTATTCAACCGACGGTGCCTGCCTAGCGGCGAAGTCTCACTGAAGAGCTTTTACAAGCTCGGGCTCTGGGATTGACTGGTCGGCCGGGCGCTTGCGAGGACACCGTCAGGCGGCCATTCTCAAAGTCGGGGTGGCGGGATTCGAACCCACGACCTCTTCGTCCCGAACGAAGCACGCTACCAAGCTGCGCCACACCCCGCGTGAAGCCTCGACAGCGTATCGCACCTGCGCGCCGCTGAGCGAACCCCTCAGGGCGCGTTCGGCGACGCCCATCGAGGAGTTCGGCAACGTATGCCGGGACACCGCCATTGATCCTGAAGACGCCTCTGCGGCGGTGGTATGCGCGGTGATCCAGCCGTTACGTAGCCCGTAGAGAAGCAACGATCGGGCGTGGCGCTACTAGCGGACCAGCACGGCCGGTGTGGAGCGCACCACGTTGCGGGTCCGGTCGCGGCCGCCGGTCGGTGCGGCGACCAGGGTGAGCAGGGTGGCCTCGGGCCGGCAGCAGAACCGGAAGGGCGCGAACGGGGACGTGCCGATCCCGGCCGAGACGTGGAGGGCGGTCTTGGCTCCCCAGTGTGACGCGCCTTTGGCCCGCGAGCGGTCGAGGTCGCAGTTGGTCACCAGCGCACCGGAGAATGGCAGACATAGCTGTCCGCCGTGGGTGTGCCCGGCCAGGATGAGCTGGTATCCATCAGCGGCGAACCGATCCAGCACCCGGGTGTAGGGCGCGTGGGTGACAGCCAGGCTCAGGTTCGCAGCGGGGTTGGCCGGCCCTGCGATGGTCTCGTAGCGATCCCGGCCGAGGTGTGGATCGTCGACCCCGGCGGCGGCGATGGTCATCCCGGCCACCTCGAACTTGCGCCGATGGTGGGTCAGGTCGAGCCAGCCTCGCTCGTTGAACGCAGCGCGAAGGTCCTGCCACGGCAGCGGATCGCCATGGACTCGGTGATCACTGTCGGTGAGGTACTTCGCCGGATTCTTCAACCTCGGCGCGAAGTAGTCGTTGCTGCCGAACACGAAAACTCCCGGCACCGACAGCAGATCCCCGAGTGCCTGCACCACCGCCGGTACCGCTTTGCGGTGGGACAGATTGTCGCCGGTGTTGACCACCAGGTCGGGCTCCCACTGAGCCAGTTCCCGAAGCCACGCCTGCTTGCGCCGCTGCGAGGGCCGCATGTGAATATCGCTGAGGTGCAGCACTCGAAGCGGGGTCGAACCCGGTGTCAGGACCGGCATCGTCACCTCGCGCACGACGAAGGCGTTGCGCTCGATCCCCGTCGCGTAACCGACGGCGAGTGCTGCGGCACCGACTGCGGCAACGGCAGAAGTTTTCAAGGCAGGATCAGCCATGTAGGCAGACTACTGCCACGGTTACGGAGGGGACGATCCCTCCGGCGGCTGGGGTGCCGCCGGGGCAAGAACCGGAATGGTGATAGGCGGGAGGCCGGGGATCTCCACGACCGTCGACCCGAATCCGGGCATGCCCGGGAAAGGCGGCGGCGCACCCGGCGGGGGTGAAGGTGGCGGCGGCGGTGGGGGTGCGATGCCGTTGCTCACCAACAAGGTGACGATGATGCCGGGGATTGTCTGACCGCTGGGCGAAGTGCCAATCACGGTGCCGGCGGAGGCTGTGCTGTTGACTGAGCTCACCTGGTCGGCGACCTGAAAACCGTACGTGCGCAAGTTCTCTCGCGCTCTGTCCTGACCCATCCCGCTCACGGTCGGTACCCGCGATCCGGCGGCTCCGTCGACATAGCGCGGATCGGTCGGAGGCAGGCTCACCTCGCCGAAGTCCTCGGCGATCGGACTCATCGCCGTGAACCAGGTCGCAGCGGGTTCCTTACCGCCGAAGAGGTCACCGTCGCCGCACTGGCGCAACGGGTAGGAACACAGATCCGTTGGGTTAGGGGAGTCGTCGTAGATGTAGTTCACCGCCGCGTACTGATTGGTGTAGCCCAGGAAACCCGATGACCGGTGGGCCTCGGTGGTGCCGGTCTTGCCCGACATGGGAAGTGACCATCCGACCGAATTCGCCGCCGGGGCAGCGGTTCCGTTGATGACGTCCTTGGCCAGCGCGTTGGACAGGGTGTTGGCCAATCCCTCGGGCACGACCTGTTCGCAGGGTTCCGCGTTAACCGCGACCTCGTCACCACGCCGGTCGTAGATCTTGTCGATCGGGTCTGGTGGGCACCACATCCCGCCGGATGCCAGGGTTGCCGCCACGTTGGCAAGTTCCAGTGGGTTGACCTCGAAAGGGCCCAGCGTGAATGAGCCGAGGTTCTGCCGTTTGATGAAGTCGGCCAGGCTCTCGTTATTGTCCGGGTCGTAGCCTCGGGCGGTACCCGGGTCCGCATAGGACCGAAGGCCCAGTCGGACGGCCATATCCACGGTGCGTTGAACGCCGACTTGGGAGATCAGCTTCGCGAACGCGGTGTTGGGCGATTTCGCCAAGGCTTCTGTGACGGTCATGGTCAGGTTGCGCGGATCACGGTAGTTCTCGACGCACCAGGTCTCTTTGGGGCAGCCCCTGGCGCCGCCCTCGCCGAGTCCCTTGGCCTCGAACCGACCCGGCACGTCGAGGGTGGCGTTGGTACCAAGACCCAGATCCAGCGCTGCGGCGGTGGTGAAGATTTTGAAGATCGACCCAGCGCCATCACCGACCAGTGAGAACGGTTGCGGCTGAACGGTTTCCCAGGCGTCCGTATCAAGTCCGTAGGTTCGGTTACTGGCCATCGCGATAAGCGGATGGCTTGTCTTACCCGGCAGCAGCACGTTCATCACGCTGGCGATCCCGTCAAGATCCGGCGGTGCGATCGAGTCGACCGATTTCTTGACGGCGGCCTGTACGTCGGGATCCAACGTGGTCTTGATGAGGTAGCCGCCCTTGGCGATTTGCTCCTTGCTCAAGCCCGCGCGGGCCAGATACTCCTGCGCGTAATCGCAGAAGAAAGCGCGGTTTCCGGCGGCGATGCAGCCGCGAGGCAATTCGTTGGGCTGCGCCAAGATACCCAGCGCCTGCTGTTTGGCGGCCCGAAGTTCATCGGCCTTGTCGGGCAGGTTCTCGATCATCGTGTCCAGGACCAGGTTGCGCCGCACCAGAGCGCCGTCGGGGTTGGTGTAGGGATTCAGCGTGGTGGTCGACTGCACGATTCCGGCCAGCAGCGCCGATTGCTGCCAGTTCAAGTCGGTCGCGTCAATACCGAAGTAGGTCTGGGCGGCATCCTGGATTCCGAAGGCGCCATTGCCGAACGACACCAGATTGAGGTATCGGGTGAGAATCTCCGGTTTGGTGAACGTTTTGTCCAATGTCAGTGCCATGCGGATCTCGCGCAGCTTGCGCGCGGGTGTCGCGGCCACCGCGGCGCGCTTCTCCGCGTCAGTCTGTGCCAACACCAGTAATTGGTAGTTCTTGACGTACTGCTGTTCGAGGGTCGAGCCACCGCGGGTACCGAAATCCCCCGACGCATAGCCGGCCAGTCCGGTCAGAGTGCCCTTCCAGTCCACACCGTTGTGTTCGGCGAACCGCTTATCCTCGATGGAGACGATCGCCAGCTTCATGGTGTCGGCGATCCTGTCGCTGGGGATCTCGAAGCGACGCTGGGAATACAGCCACGCGATGGTGTTGCCCTTGGCGTCGACCATCGTCGAGACCGCCGGAATGTCGCCCTCGAGGAGCTGCGCCGATCCGTTGGCGACGATGTCGGAGGCTCGGTTGGACATCAGCCCGATGCCACCCGCGACCGGGAACAGCAGTGCCGCCAGGATCACACTGGCCAGCAGGCAGCACCAGGTCAGCTTGAGGACCGAGGAACGGGCCGGTGGTCGTTCCGACATGCGGTACAGCGTACTGAGGCCCCCAGAGGGCTTGCGGAGCCCCGCGCGACGTTCGAACATAACAGAGTTCTCCTACGCAAAAGTTAAAAAACCGCAGTTCATGATGGGATTGGACGCTTGTCCCAAAAAACCTGTGACCGGACTGTTGCGCAAACGACACTTGACCACCTAACTTAAACAGGCAGTGCGATTCAGGTAACAATGGCGTCGCAATGTGGCGTAGATCGCACCGCGGCTACATCGGAGGGATTAGCCGCCTCACCGGGCGGCTCAGACGAAGGGGTCTTCTGTGTCGGGGATTCGACCCGCTGTCCGTAGGACTAGCGCAGCAGTTTCTATGCACGGCTCACTCCAGGTTCCGAACGGCGAGGCCCGGATCGCGTGGGTATCCCAAGGACTGTGTCGTTCGACCGATCCGGACCAGTTGTTCGTTCGCGGGGCTGCCCAGCGCAAGGCCGCGGTCATATGCCGGCACTGCCCGGTGATCGCGGAGTGTGGAGCCGATGCGCTGGATAACCGGGTGGAGTTCGGAGTGTGGGGCGGCTTGACTGAGCGCCAGCGCCGGGCCCTGCTCAAGCAGCACCCCGAGGTGTCCTCCTGGGCGGAATTCTTCTCCACCCAGCGCAGGCAGCGCATCGTCAGCTGAATCCGCTGACGGCTCGAATAAAAATCGCGGTTCTAAGTTTCGCCGGTGATCTGGTCGGCGATCGCCTCTAGCGCTTCGCGGCTAGACACATCGAATGGCAAGGACGGCACACCCACCACTCGAACGTGTGGGTTGGCGCCGGTAAATCGAGACAACAGTCGAATCTCGCGTTTGGCAGTCTGCCCGCGGTCGGCATGGATTCGAAGCACCGCCGCCGCGAGTGCGTCCCCTTCAGCGTCCGGCGCGGCGTCGAGCTCGTTGGCCCCGTCGAGCGCACGTTCCACCGTCAGCGCGCACAGCATCGGATGGGTCCTGTTGAGGATCAGTCCGGCCAGTGGCATGCCCTCTTCGGAGAGCCGATCGACGAAGAAGGTGGCCTCTCTCAGGGCGTCGGGTTCGGCCGCCGAAACCACTACGAACTGTGTGCCGCGCTGCTTGAGCAGTTCGTAGGTCCGGTCGGCCTTCTCCCGGAACCCGCCGAATGTCGAGTCGAGCGACTGTACGAATGCCGAGGCGTCGGAGAGCATCTGCGAACCTAGGACGGTCGATATCGCCTTCATGGCCAGGCCCATCACACCCGCCACCAGTCGACCGATTCCACGGCCGGGCCCCAACAGCAGGCGCCAGAGCCGGCTGTCCATGAAGCTGCCCAACCGTTTCGGTGCGTCGAGGAAGTCAAGTGCATTGCGGGACGGTGGGGTGTCGACCACGACTAGGTCCCAGCGGTCCTCGCCGAGCAACTGGCCCAGCTTTTCCATCGCCATGTATTCCTGCGTGCCAGCCAGCGAGGTGGCGACGGTCTGATAGAACTGATTGTCCAGAATCGCTTGTGCCCGTTCGCGTCCCGCGTGTTCGATGACCATCTCGTCAAACGTGCGGCGCATATCCAGCATCATCGCGTGCAGCTCCCCGGATACCTCAGGTGCCAGCGGAACCCGCTGTGGGGAGTTACCCAACTCTTTGATGCCGAGGGCTTGGGCGAGCCGCTTTGCGGGGTCGATGGTGAGCACCACGACGGTGCGACCGTACTCGGCAGCCCGCAGCGCCATCGCGGCCGCGGTCGTCGTCTTTCCGACACCGCCGGCCCCGCAGCACACCACCACACGGTTAGACCGGTCCGACAGGATGGACTTCATGTCCAGGGTCGGCGGTGTCCCGCTCACGGCAAGGTCCTCTTCGCTTCGCTCATCGACTTCGGCCGT
>NZ_JAEMSG010000038.1:21364-23992 GCF_016462945.1 Mycolicibacterium sp.
CTCTTCGCTTCGCTCATCGACTTCGGCCGTTGTGTCCTCTTCGCTTCGCTCATCGGACGCCTTGCAGGGCGAGGATTTCGGCTAGCTCGTAGAGGCTTCCCAGGTCTATGCCGTCGCCGATCGTGGGCAACTCCAGCCGCGGCACATGGAATTTATCCAGCTCACGGGAACTCTCAGAGCGCGCGCTGATCCGGCTGGCATGTTCGATCGTCTCGGTGAGCAGTCCCGCGAAGTCTGCGTCGGGCAGCGTGATGCCCGCTCGGGACAGGCCGGCCCGCACCGCATCCGCGTCGAGCTCACCCTTGGCGGCTTTGGCCAGATTTCGGGCCGGCAGAAACGGCGGAATATTGCGGTTGACGATCACGGCGCCGATCGGCAGTGCGAGTCTCTCGAGTTCCTCGATCGCCTCGATGGTCTCCTGGATCGGTAACGCCTCCAGCAGGGTGACCAAGTGAATCGCCGTCAACTCGGAGTGCAGCACGCGGACCACACTTTCAGCCTGGTTGTGCACCGGGCCGCCGGTGGCCAATTCCGAGACCGCCTTGGTCACGTCTAGGAATCGGGCGATGCGACCGGTGGGCGGTGCATCCACCACGATGGCGTCGTAGACGGGTCGATTATCGCGGTCCGACCGGATCACCGTCTCCTTGATCTTTCCGGTCAGCAACACGTCTCGCAGACCAGGTGCGATCGTCGTGGCGAACTCGACGGCCCCGATCCGGCGCATGGCACGTCCGGCGATACCCAGGTTGTAGAACATCTCGAGGTATTCCAGGAAGGCCGCTTCGATTTCGATGGCGAGGGCGTTGACGTGACCGCCACCATCGGCGGTCGCGACTTTGACCTCCTCGTAGGGCAGCGGTGGAACGTCGAACAACTGCGCAATCCCTTGTCGTCCTTCGACTTCCACCAGCAGGACATTGCGACCGCCAGCCGCCAGTGTTAAGGCCAGCGCGGCCGCGACCGTGGTCTTGCCGGTGCCTCCCTTGCCGGTGACGATATGTAGTCGGGCTTCGGTCAGTCGGGCAGGCCAGCCCACTGCGCTGCGGTCGCTCCGTTTGGTGGCCACCCCTGCATGCTATCGAAGTCCGTAGCGGCCCCGGCCCGGGTCATACCCGGAGATAGGCTTGTGCCATGAGCCAAGCAACCATCTGGGAGTACGCGACCATTCCACTGTTGACCCATGCGACCAAGCAGATCCTCGATCAGTGGGGCGCCGACGGCTGGGAGCTGGTCGCGGTGCTCAACGGACCGACGGGCGAGCAGCACGTCGCCTACCTCAAGAGGCCGAAGTGACGGTTTCGGCGCGGCTCGCCGAGCTCGGCATCACCCTTCCGGCGGTGGCCAAGCCGTTGGCCGCCTACGTCCCGGCGGTGTGTACCGGCAACTTGGTCTACACCTCCGGCCAACTTCCCCTGCAGTCCGGCGACCTCACCCACGTTGGCAAGGTCGGCGCCGAGGTGCCGCCGGAGCAGGGCAAGGTCGCCGCGCGCACGTGTGCGCTCAATGCGTTGGCGGCCATCGACGCCCTGGTGGGAATCGATTCAGTGGTTCGGGTCGTCAAGCTGGTGGGCTTCGTGGCCTCAGCCCCCGGATTCAACGGCCAGCCTGCGGTGATTAACGGTGCCTCCCAGTTCCTGGGTGAGGTGTTCGGCGATGCCGGTGCCCATGCCCGCTCGGCGGTGGGGGTTTCGGAGCTGCCATTGGACGCACCAGTGGAGGTCGAGCTCATCGTCGAGGTGAGGTGACCCAGCCGGCCTACGGGGTGCTGCGGCCGGTCACCGAGACGGCATCGGTCCTGCTGTGCGAGAACCCCGGCACGATGACGTTGGAGGGCACCAACACCTGGGTGCTGCGAGGCCCGGGCAGCGAAGACATTGTTCTCGTTGACCCAGGACCCGACCAGGACGACCACATTGAACGACTCGCGGCGCTGGGACGAATCCCGCTGGTGCTGATCAGTCACCGCCATGGCGACCACACCGACGGCATCGACAAGATCGTCGCGGCCACCGGCGCCACCGTGCGTTCGGTCGGCAGTGGATTCCTGCGCGGCATGGGCGGGCACCTGACCGACGGGGAAGTGATCGACGCGGCCGGCCTGCGGATCACCGTGCTGGCCACCCCGGGCCACACCTCGGACTCGGTGAGCTTCGTGCTCGATGACGCGGTGCTGACCGCCGACACGGTCCTGGGCCGAGGCACCACCGTCATCGACGACGAGGACGGCAGTCTGATTCAGTACCTGGAGTCGTTACGCCGGCTGAAGGGACTGGGCCGGCGGGCAGTGCTGCCCGGTCACGGACCCGAACTCGACGATCTCAGCGCGGTGGCGCAGATGTATCTGGCCCACCGTCATGAGCGGCTGGAGCAGGTGCGTCAGGCGGTGCGTGCGCTCGGCGACGATGCCACCGCACGGCAGGTGGTCGAGTACGTCTACACCGATGTCGATGAGAAACTCTGGGACGCGGCCGAGCAATCGGTGCGTGCTCAGCTGGACTACCTGCGGAGCTGAGCTACCTCGCTCGGTGCCTGATTCTCGCGAGCTACCTCGCTCGGTGCCTGATTCTCGCGAGCTACCTCGCTCGGTGCCTGATTCTCGCGAGCTACCTCGCTCGGTGCCTGATT
>NZ_JAEMSG010000039.1 GCF_016462945.1 Mycolicibacterium sp.
ACTGTACTGCCGTGGCTGGCCGGGCTGCCCGGTCGGCCGATACGGTGAAGGCATGCGGGCGCTGGTCATTGTCGACGTGCAAAACGATTTCTGCGAGGGTGGGTCGCTCGCGGTGACGGGTGGGAGTGCGGTGGTGCCGGCGATCACTGCACTGATCGCCAGGGATCACGGCTACGCCTATGTCGTGGCGACGAAGGATTTCCACATCGACCCGGGCACGCATTTCTCCGATGACCCCGATTACCTATCGTCCTGGCCCCGGCACTGCGTCGCCCACACCGAAGGCGCCGAATTCCACCCTGATCTGGATGCCGCGCGCATTGAAGCGGTTTTCTTGAAGGGCGCCTACGCCGCCGCCTACAGCGGTTTCGAAGGAGCCGCCGACGGGGTCAGATTGAACGACTGGTTGCGTGCACGCGGAGTCGACGAGGTGGATATCGCCGGCATTGCGACCGACTACTGCGTGCGCGCGACCGCGGAGGACGCGGTTGGGGCCGGTTTCGCCACCCGCGTGCTGGTGGATCTCACGGCGGGGGTGGCGGAGGACACGACCGCTGCGGCCCTGGCGGAAATGCGAAGCCGCGGAGTGGAACTGGTCACCACCGCCTGACGTCAGCGGGCCTGACGCAGGGTTTCCCAGTCGTGCTCAGCCTCCAGTTGGTTGATGAGACTACGGGTCCGGTCTTTGAGGAGCAGCGTCATCCCGATGCCGATGATGATCGCAACGACGAGTGCAACCCAGGAAAACCGCGACAGCCACTTCTCGACGGCCAGACCGAGGAAGTAGACCACCGCGGTGGTGCCGCCGGCCCAGCAGATCGCACCGGTGGCGTTAGCCGCCAGGAAATATCGGTAGCGCATGCGAAGAGCGCCGGCCAACGGTCCGGCCAGGATTCTGAGCAGGGCCATGAAGCGGCCGAAAAACACCGCCCACACACCCCAGCGGGTGAATAGCTGCTTGGCCAGCGCGACGTGTCCGGGGCCGAAATGCTTGGGAAAGCGTCGGCCCAGGCGTTCGAACAGAGACATCCCGTACCGGCGGCCGATGCTGTAGCCGATGGAGTCGCCGATGATCGCTCCGGTGATGGCGGCGACGCCGACCCAGACCGGACTGATATCGAGGTTCTCCCGGGTGGACAGCAGCGCGGCGCTGACAAGCACGATCTCACCGGGCAGTGGGATGCCCAGGCTCTCGACCCCGATGATGATGCCAACGGTCAGATAGACCGCCAGAGCGGGGATGGACTCCAGGAACGGCTCGATCGTCACCGGCTCAGGATGCCCTATCGCCGGGTGAATCCCGATATGACCCGGATCAGGTCTCGACCCGCTTGCGACGGTAGAGCGTGCCGAAGGCCAGCAGGACGAGGCTGATCAGCAGGATCGCCGTGGCCAGCACGTTGATCTGAGGCGGCACCGCCGCCTTCGTGGCAGCGTTGACGTAGAGGGGATAGGTCACCGTCGACCCGCTGACGAAGTAGGTGATGATGAAATCGTCCAGCGAGAGTGCGAACGACAGCATCGCGGCCGCGATGATGCCGGGCACTATCAACGGCAGTGTCACTTTGAAGAAGGTGCGAACCGGACTGGCGCCCAGGTCCATCGAGGCGTCTTCCAGCGTCCAGTCGAAGCCGCGAATCCTGGCGCGGACCGTCATCGCGATGAAGCTGATCTCAAACGCCGCATGCGCGATCAGGATCGTCACATAGCCCGTGGCCCAGCCCATGCTGAGGAAGAGCGTCAGCAGCGAGGCGCCCATCACAACCTCGGGAGAGGTGAGCGGCAACACCAGGAACGTATCGATTGCTTTACTGCCCCGAAATCGCTGACGAACAAGGGCGATCGCTACCAAACTCCCCAGGACCAGGGCGATCGCCGTCGACACCGCAGCCACATTGAGGCTGAGTTTGAGCGCACTGGTCAGGGCGGGATATTTGAACGGATGTGCCCAGTTCTCCAGCGTGAAACCCTGCCAGGTGTAGTTGAACTTGCCGGCCGGAGAGTTGAACGAGAACACGATGATCACCAGGATGGGAACGAACAGGAACAGCAGCACCAGTCCGGCCAGCGTGCGCAGCGCCAGATCACCGAGCTTGAACGTGCCCAGGAAGTTCCGGCCGGGTGCGGAAAGAAAACCGACTGCTTGCGTACTCGCGGTCACACCAAGTCCTCGGTGCCCAACGCCCGGGTGTAGAGCAGCACCCCGACCAGGATCAGCGCCATCAGCACGAAACTCATGGCGGCGGCCACCGGGTAGTCCTTGACCACCAGAAACTGTTTCTGGATGACGTTGCCGATCATCGTGGTCTTGGTGCTGCCCAGATAATCGGCGTTGATGAAGTCACCCACGGACGGGATGAACACCAACAGGCTGCCGGCCAGCACACCGGGTAACGCCAGTGGCAGAATCACCTTGCCGAACATCCGGCGATTGCTGGCATAGAGGTCCCGGGAGGCCTCCAGCAATCGCGCATCGATCTTCTCGAGGCTGACATAGAGCGGCAGGATCATGAAGATGATCCAGTTGTAGGTCAGGCCCCCGATTACCGCCCAGCTTGTAGACAGCAGGCGGCCCTCGCTGGGCAACAGCCCCACCGTACCGAGGGCATTCACCACCCAGCCGCCGTCGGCGAGAATCGTTTTCCAGGCGATGGTCCGGATCAGGAATGTCACGAAGAACGGCAGGATCACCAGGCCCAGCAGAAGGTTCTTGAACCTCCCGGCCTTGAACGCGATGACATAGGCCAGCGGAAAGGCCAGTAGCGCGCACAGCACTGTGGCGGCGAATGCGTAGCCGAACGACCGCAGGATCTGGTCACGATATTGGGTCAGCGCCTGGGTGTAATTGCCAAAGTGCCACGCGAAGGTGAGCGTCGGCAGATACACAGATCCGCCCATCGTCGACAGCGAGGTGCGCAGCAGCGAGACGAACGGCACCACGTAGAACACCCCGAGATAGGCCAACGCCGGCAGGACCATCAGGTACGGGGCGATCCTGCTGCGCTGCCGATTGCTACTGGCCACACCAGCCATTAGAGGAGGGCCATCACGCTCAGGCGCCGGTGACCGTGGCGTAGGCCTTGTTGAACGCGACGGTCTGCTCATCGGTCAACGGGGCCCATGCCGTGAGCTTGTCGAGGGTCGCCTGCGGCGGATTGATCAGCGGGTTCTTAGCCGCATCCGGGTTGATCTTGTTCAGCTCATCGGTCATGTCCGACAGCACCGGAACGTAGTTGACGAAGTCGATGAGCTTGGCGTAGTTGGCCCGGTCATAGACGTAATTGATCCATTCCTCGGCAGCCTTCTGGTTCTGCGTGGTGTAGGGGATCATCATGGTGTCGACGAAGGTGTTGCTTCCGGCTTCCGGCACCACGAACTGCAGATCTGGATTATCCTTCTGCAACTGCACGACATCGCCGGAATATGCCTGGGCCACAATGATATTGCCGGCAGCAAGGTCATCGGCGTAGTCGTTACCGGTGAACCGCCGGATCTGTCCCCTGTCCTTGTGCTCCTTAATCAGGTCGACGGCCTTCTGGATGCCCTCTATGGTCGGGTCCGCCGGCGAACCGCCCTGCGATATCAGAACCATGCCGAGCCCGTCGCGCATCTCACTGAGCAGACTGACCTTGCCCTTGAACACGGGATCCCACAGATCGTCGACCTTGGTGATATCGCGACCGGTGGCGGCCCGGTTGTAGGCCAGGCCCAGGATGCCCGACATGTACGGAGCGGTGTACTTGCGGCCCGGGTCGGCCTTGGCGCTGAGCAGGTCGGCCCGCATATTCTTCTTGTTGGTCCACCGCGAATCGCTGATCTCGTTGGCCCAGCCCAGGCCCATCAGCCGGGAGGCCATGAACTCGGTGGGCACCACCAGATCGGCGCCGATATCCTGCTTGCGCGACAGTGGCTCCTTGTTCTTGGCGAACCATTCCTCATTGTCGTTGAAGTCTTCTTTGTAATCGATCGTCAGGCCCGTCGCGGTCTGGAACGCCGCGATGAAACCGTCGGCCATATACAGCGGCCAGTTCGAGATCCGCAACTTGCCGGTGGCCGGACTGCCGTCATCAACGGGAGCGGCCGAGCCACTGGAACCGCCGGAGGCGGACTTGTTTTCCGAACCGCACGCGGCCAGGAAAGACGGCCCAAGGATCATCGCCGCAGCGGCGGCGGCACCGCCACCGATGAAGCGGCGTCGCGAGGCCATCTGGGCGATAACTCGGGGGTCGATCTCTTGTGTCATAGATCTGCCTTTCATTCGATCGAATAAGGATGGAGGGGTCTGTGGGTTCAGGATTCGTCGAGCATTTCTTCAAGATCCCGTGTTGTCGGGGTATCGGCGGCCGGCAACACCAGTGCGGCATCCGGTGACCAACTGACGTAGACCTCGTCGCCGGGACGTAGCAGGGGTAGTTCCTGTTCGGTACCGACGTGGGCGAGGATCAGGGAGTCATCGGCCGCAACGAGCGACAGCCGCAGCACCGGGCCCTGGAAGGTCAGGTCGACGACCCGGGCCAGCACCCCGGCCATATCGCCGGTGGGTGGCTCCATCGTGACCCGCACCCGCTCCGGACGCACCATCACGGTGGCCTGACCACCTGACTCGATCGTGGTGTCGCCGGGCCGTGCCTTCAATGTGGTGCCCAGGACGTCGACTTCGACGTAATCGCGGTTGGCCCGCCCGGTCTGGCGGCCCTGCCAAAGATTGGCCTGGCCGATGAAGCCGGCGACGAACACCGAGGCGGGCCGGTCGTAGATCTCGGTGGGAGTACCGATCTGCTCGACGTTTCCCGCGTTCATCACCGCGATCCGGTCACTCATCGTCAGCGCTTCCTCCTGGTCGTGGGTCACGTAGACGAATGTAATCCCGACCTCGCGCTGAATGCGCTTGAGTTCGAATTGCATGACGTGGCGCAGTTTGAGGTCCAGCGCTCCGAGTGGCTCATCGAGCAGCAGGGCGCTGGGATAGTTGACCAGAGCGCGGGCCAGCGCCACCCGCTGCTGCTGGCCGCCGGAGAGTTGCGCGGGCTTGCGTTTCGCGAAGTCCGTCAGACGCACCACCTCGAGCATCTCGTCGACGCTCTTGGTGACCGCTGCCTTATCCTTACGCTGGCTGCGGGGCCCGTAGGCGATGTTGTCCCACACCGTCATATGCGGGAACAGCGCGTAATGCTGAAACACGGTGTTGACGTGGCGCTTATGCGGGGCGACCCGGGACACATCGGCACCTTCCAGACGGATGGCGCCTTCGGTCGGATTCTCGAAACCGGCGATCATCCGCAACGTGGTCGTCTTACCGCATCCCGACGGCCCCAGCAGGGAGAAGAACTCACCGGCCCCGATCGAGAAATCGGCATCCGCCACCGCGACATAGTCCTCGAACCGCTTGGTGACGTGATCGATTTCTATGACCGGTTTATCGACACCCCGGTTGGGGCGCGTGCGTCCGCCGGTCTGCGGATTGGCGGCACCAGTCTCGGTCAGGATCTGGCCTCCTCGATTGCCCACTTCAGTGGTCGTGAGTAAACCATCGTTGATTTCCGCACCATCCGCAACACAATCGGCAGGTTGCCCACTACATGTGTGCGCCGCCGTCGACCCGCACCTCGGTGCCGGTGACGAAGAATGCCTCGGGGCTGCCCAGCATGGCCACCACGGCGGCGACCGCGTTGGGATCGGCGAAGATCGCGCCGCCCGGAAGCGGCAGGCCCGGGGCGACTCGTGCAAAGAGCTTGTAGTCGACCCCGTCGGGAAAGCCCGGTCCGGCGCTCTGCTGGGACTCCCCGGTGCCATCGGTCATCCCCGAGGAGATCGACCCCGGTTGCACCGAGTTGAACCGGATGCCCTCCTTGCCGAACTCCGCCGCGAGTGCGTGCGTCATCGCCTGGATACCTCCCTTGGAAGCGGCGTAGGCCGACATATAGGGATGGGCGAACGTCGCCGACGTGGAACTGAAATTGACCACCGCCGGGGCAGTGCCCTGCCGCAACGCCGGCAGCGCCTCCCGGGTGACCAGAAACGTGCCGACCAGGTTGATCCGCAAGACCTGCTCGAAATCGGCCAGCGTGGTCTCCGCGAAGTGCGCCGAACGCAGGATTCCGGCCACGTTCACCAGAGTGTCGAGGCCACCGAGAGAGTCGATTGCCTGCTGGACCCCGGCCTTGACCGATTCCTCATCACCGACATCCATGGCGACGGTGCTGAGCATCGACACGGCGGCGTCGGCCTTGGCGAGCGTGTCGGCCAGCCCGGCCGCGCTGATATCAGCCGCCGCCACCCGGCCGCCCTCGGCGAGAATGCGCAGGACGCAGGCCTGGCCGATCCCAGAACCTCCGCCGGTGACCAGAACGCGGCGATCGGTGTAGCGCTGCACAGGCGTGCTCCTATCAAAGATGGGCGATTCGCCTGCCCATTCTGGGCGAATCGGGCCCTCGCGACGGCTAAATCGCTTTCATCGGGACGACCCGGAGTCAGTCGGGGCGATTCGGACACCTTCGGGGGGTTCTTCGCCTAAGTTACGTTGGCACGGTTAGAACACGTTTCAGTCAGGGAGTACACCGACCCGTATGGCGAACAGAGCAGCAGATCGCTGGTCTCCGGGCATCGCGCTGGGCAAGGGCGTGTCGAGTCCGATGGAGGCAATCGGGGGTCTGTTCGCCATGTCCGCGGACGCCATCCGTTTCGTCTTCCAGCGGCCGTTTCAGTGGCGTGAGTTCCTCGAACAGTCCTGGTTCGTGGCCCGGGTGGCCCTCGCGCCCACTCTGCTGGTCGCGATCCCCTTCACCGTGCTGGTGAGTTTTACCCTCAACATCCTGCTGCGCGAGTTGGGTGCGGCCGACCTGTCCGGTGCCGGCGCGGCCTTCGGCGCGGTGACACAGGTCGGTCCGCTGGTCACGGTGCTGATCGTGGCCGGCGCGGGTGCGACGGCGATGTGCGCGGATCTGGGTTCGCGAACCATCCGGGAAGAGATCGCCGCCATGGAGGTGCTGGGCATCAATCCGGTACAGCGACTGGTGACGCCGCGCGTGCTGGCCTCGGGTCTGGTGGCACTGCTGCTCAACTCGCTGGTGGTCATCATCGGGATCCTCGGCGGCTACGTGTTCTCGGTGTTCGTTCAGGATGTGAACCCGGGCGCGTTCGCCGCCGGCATCACCCTGCTGACCGGTGTCCCCGAGGTGATTATCTCGTGTGTGAAGGCGGCCCTGTTCGGGCTGATCGCCGGACTAGTTGCCTGCTATCGCGGGTTGATGATCACCGGCGGCGGTGCCAAGGCGGTCGGCAACGCGGTCAATGAGACGGTGGTATACGCCTTCATGGCTCTGTTCGTCGTCAATGTGGTCGTCACGGCGATCGGTATCCGACTGACGACGGGTTGATGTCGTGGGTTCCTTAACTGTCTTGCGCACCAATTACCCGCGGATGTTTCGGCAACTCCGCCGCCCCGGTGGCTTCTTCGGCCGTATCGGTGACCACACCCTCTTCTACGGCAAGGCGATAGCCGGAGTGCCGCACGCGATCGTGCGCTATCGCAACGAGATCATTCGTCTTATTGCTGAGATCTCCATGGGCGCAGGGACACTGGCGATGATCGGCGGCACCGTGGCCATTGTCGGGTTCCTGACCCTGGCGGCCGGCGGCACCCTCGCGGTCCAGGGCTACGCGTCACTGGGCAATATCGGCATCGAGGCGCTGACCGGCTTCCTCGCGGCATTCATCAACGTCCGGATCTCCGCACCCGTGGTGGCCGGCATCGGTCTGGCGGCCACCTTCGGCGCCGGGGTGACCGCACAGCTCGGGGCCATGCGGATCAACGAGGAGATCGACGCGCTGGAGGCGATGGGCATCCGTCCAATCGAATACCTGGTATCCACCCGATTAGTGGCCGGCATGATCGCCATCACGCCGCTGTACTCCGTCGCGGTGATCCTGTCGTTTTTGGCCAGCAAGTTCGTCACGGTGGTGTTGTTCGGTCAGTCCGCCGGACTGTATGACCACTACTTTGAGACGTTCCTGAACCCGATCGATCTGCTGTGGTCGTTTCTGCAGGCAGTCCTGATGGCGATCGCGGTCCTGTTGATTCACACCTACTTCGGCTACTTCGCCACCGGCGGTCCATCCGGAGTGGGGGTCGCGGTGGGCAACGCGGTGCGCACCTCCCTGATCGTGGTGGTGTCGGTGACATTGTTTGTGTCGCTGGCGATCTACGGTTCCAACGGCAACTTCAATCTGGCCGGTTAGAGGACGGGATGACTGCCAATCTCGGCCCGGGACCTTCCGACCGATCTGAGACCGAAACCGCGGCGGTGCCGGTGGCAGCCAGCGCAGGGCGGAGTTTCGGTGCGCGCGGCAGTGCCCGGCTGATTGCGGGATTACTGACCGTTCTCACACTGGCAGTGATCTTCGTCCTCGCCGTGGGGCTGTTCCGGGACAGTTTCAAGAACACCGTTCCGGTGACTGTCATTTCAGACCGGGCCGGCCTGGTGATGTACCCGGAGGCCAAGGTCAAAATCAACGGTGCGCAGGTCGGCAAGGTGGCCTCGATCGAGTCCTTGCCCAACGGCGGCGCCGCACTGCACCTGGCCCTCGATTCCGCTTCACTGGACGCCATCCCGGCTAACGTGGGAGCCGAGATCACGTCCGCGACGGTGTTCGGCTCGAAGTTTGTCGAACTGGTGCCCCCGGCCGATCCGTCGGCGAGTTCGCTGAGTTCTGGTGCAGTGATCCCCGGCAACAAGGTCACCGTCGAAATCAACACGGTGTTCCAGCAACTCGTCGCAGTGCTCTCCAAAGTCGAGCCCGCGAAGCTGAACCAGACCCTAGGAGCGTTGTCCAAGTCACTCAGCGGCCGCGGAAATAAATTCGGTCAGGGTCTGGTGGATCTCGACGCTGCGCTCATCAAGCTCAATCCCGCCCTGGAGAACTTGAACCACGACATCGCCGTTGCACCGACTGTTTTCAATGCTTTTGCCGATGCATCGCCAGACCTGATGGCCATCCTTGACAACACAGCGCGCTTCAGCGGCACAGTTGTTGATCAGCAGAGCAACCTTGATGCCCTGCTGATCAGCGCAATCGGCCTGGCGGATATCGGAACCGATGTGGTGTCCGCCAACCGACAGCCGCTGACCGACGTGCTTCACCTGCTGGTACCGACCACCGATCTGACCAACCAGTACAACTCTGCGCTCACCTGCGGTATCGGCGGATTGATTCCACTCGCCACCGGACCCGGTGCCCCGGTTCCGGGTGCGGTTCTGCTGCAGTCATTCTTCCTAGGCCGTGAGCGCTACCGCTATCCGGACAACCTGCCCAAGGTCGCGGCAAAGGGCGGCCCGCAGTGCACGGACCTACCCAACGTGCCGTACGAGAAGCGAACGCCGTTCGTCGTCGCTGATATCGGAGCCAACCAGGCGCAGTACGGCAACCAGGGCATCCTGCTGAACTCCGATGGCCTCAAGCAGGCGCTGTTCGGGCCGCTCGCCGGCCCCCCTCGCAACACCGCGCAGATCGGTCAGCCTGGGGGATGAGCAGCCTGCGAAACACCTCGATCAAGGTCGGCATCTTCGGCATCGTGATGCTGATGCTGACGGCTGTGCTTTTCGCGGTTTTCAGCCAATACCGTGCCGGCTCGGACAACAAGTACTCCGCGGTGTTCGCGGACGCGTCGAGCCTCAAGGCCGGTGACTCGGTACGGGTGGCTGGCGTTCGGGTGGGAACGGTGACCGCGGTCGATCTGCAACCAGACAATTCCGTGGTCGTCGGCTTCGGGGCTGACCGCGAGGTCATGCTGACGTCGGGTACCAAAGCTGCGGTGCGTTATCTGAACCTTGTCGGCGATCGTTTCTTGGACCTCGTCGACAGTCCGGGATCGGCGAAAATCCAGGACCCCGGGTCGGTGATTCCGGCCGATCGTACCGAGGCGGCGCTGGATCTCGACCTGTTACTGGGTGGGTTGAAACCTGTTGTGCAGGGCCTGAATCCGCAGGCGGTCAACGCGCTGACGAGTTCCCTGATTCAGATACTGCAGGGCCAGGACGGTAATCTGGAATCGTTATTCGCCAAGACATCGTCATTCTCGAACTCGCTTGCCGACAACAGCCAAACCGTGCAGCAGTTGGTCGATAATCTCAATACCGTGCTGGCGACGATCAGCAAGGACGGCGAGAAATTCTCCGGCACTGTCGACGGCCTTGAGAAACTCATCACCGGCCTGGCCCAGGACCGTAACCCGATCGGTGATGCCATCACCGCACTGGACAGTGGTACCGCGTCATTGACCGACCTCCTCAACGAAGCTCGTACGCCGCTGGCCGGTACCGTCGACCAACTCGCCCGATTGGCTCCGTTGCTGAACCAGGACAAAGAGATCCTCGATATCGCCCTGCAGAAGGCGCCGAAGAACTACCGGAAATTGGTCCGGCTCGGGTCCTACGGCAGCTGGATCAACCAGTACCTGTGCGGGATGTCGGCCCGGGTCACCGATCTGCAGGGCCGTACCGCTTACTTCCCCTGGATACTCCAGCACACGGGAAGGTGCGCTGAGCCGTGATGACGAGATGTTGAGATATCGGGGTTCGAACCTCATCCGCGCCGGCTTGATCGGTCTGGCGTTGATACTGCTGGTCATCACTATTGGCCTTCAGCCGCAACGACTGCTGTCCCTGGCGACTTCTGTCCGCCATCAGGCGCTCTTCACCGAAGCCGGAGGTGTGGCACCCGGTAATGACGTCAAGGTCTCCGGCGTCACGGTCGGCACCGTCTCCGACGTTGCGCTGCGCGAGGGCAAGGCCCTGGTGACGTTCATGGTCGATGGAAAGGTGCGACTGGGGTCAGACACCACGGCCCACATCCGCACCGGAACCCTGCTGGGCCAGCGGGTTCTGACGCTGGAATCGGACGGTAAGGGGACGCTACGCTCCGCCGATGTCATCCCCGTGTCCCGCACCGGCGCGCCGTATTCATTGACCGATGCGGTCAGTGAGTTCACTGCCAACACCAAGGGCACCGATACCGCCGCGCTCAACAAGTCCCTGGACACGCTGTCGGTGACCATCGACCGGCTGGCGCCGCAACTGGCCCCGACATTCGACGGGCTGAGCAGGATTTCGCGGGCACTCAACGAGCGCAATGAGTCGCTCAGCGGTCTGCTCAAGAGCGCCTCCGAGGTGACGGCGGTGCTATCTCAGCGCAGCGAGCAGGTCAACACTCTGATCCTCAACGCCAACGAGTTACTCGGGGTGCTCCAGCAGCGCCGCTACGCGATCGTCACCCTGCTGGCCAATACCTCAGCGTTGGCGCAGCAGCTCAGTGGCATTGTGGCTGACAATGAAAAGGAACTCGCGCCGGCCTTGGAGCAGCTGAACTCGGTGACGGCGATGCTGCAAAAGAACAACGACAACATCGGCAAAGCCATGGCCGGCCTTGCTAAATTCCAGGTGACCCAGGCCGAAGCGGTCAACAACGGGTTCTTCTACAACGCATTCGTGGCCAACCTCAGCCCGGCACAGACCATTCAGCCCTTTATCGACTACATCTTCGGATTCCGTCGTGGCGTCGACGCCGGCCAGCCGCCGGACAATGCCGGGCCGCGAGCAGAGTTCCCCTTCCCGTGGAACAGCAACTGGGAACCCTGGCGTCGAGTAGGGCAGGTGCCCGGATGACCCGCAAAGGACTCACCGGCGCGATCGCCGCCGCGCTTGCCGTACTCATCGCAGCGGGCGTGACACTTCTGGTCCGCAATACGGTCTTGAAACCCACGACCATCACGGCCTACTTCACCAGCGCCACGGCGATTTACCCGGGTGATGAGGTTCGGGTATCGGGGGTGAAGGTTGGCAACGTCAAGGCAATAGAACCGCAGGGCACCAAAGCCAAGATGACATTAGCTGTCAACCGTGATGTGCCTGTCCCGGCCGATGCCAAAGCGGTTATCGTTGCCCAGAACCTGATCGGCGCGCGGTACGTTCAATTGGCTCCCGCGTATGAGACCAGCGGGCCCACGATGCGCGATGGCGCTGTGATCGACCTCGACCGGACCGCGGTACCGATCGAATGGGACGAGATCAAAGCGCAATTGACCAGGCTGGCAACGGATCTCGGACCGAGCAGTGGGGTCTCGACCTCCTCGGTGGGACGGTTTATTAATAGCACCGCCAATGCGATGGCCGGTAACGGCGACAAACTGCGGGAAAGCATCAAGCAACTGTCCGGTCTGAGCCGTATCCTGGCCGACGGCAGCGGCAACATCATTGATGTCATCAAGAACTTACAGACATTCGTGACCGCGCTGCGAGACAGCAATGTCCAGATCGTGCAGTTCCAAGATCGCCTCGCCACCGTCAGCAGTGTGCTCAACGACAGCAAGTCGGACCTCGACGGCGCGCTGACGAATCTGTCCGGAGCAGTCGTGGACGTAAAGCGGTTTGTCGCCGGCAGTCGCAACCAGACGTCGGAGCAGATCCAGCGACTCGGCGATGTCGTCAGGAATATCAGCGACAACCAGATGGCGCTGAAGAACCTTCTCCACGTAGCTCCGAACGCCATCGGTAACACCTACAACATCTATGACCCCGACACCGGAAGCGGCCTCGGCGGTTTCGCGTTGGGGAACTTCTCCAACCCCCTGCAGGTGGTCTGCGCGGCCATCGGCGCGATCCAGAACGCGACCGCATCTGAGACCGGAAAACTGTGCGCGCAGTACCTCGGTCCGGCGCTGCGACTGCTCAACTTCAACTACCTGCCCGTCCCGTTCAACGCCTATCTGGCGAAGTCACCGAGCCCCGAGAACCTGATCTACTCCGATCCGGCCCTCGCACCGGGTGGCGCCGGGGCCAGCCCGCCACTGCCGGAGCAGGCTCCCGCGATCTCTGCCTACACCGGGCTCAACGGGGACGTCCCGCCGCCGGCGGGCTGGGGCGCGCCGCCGAATACGACTCCTGGGAGCTATTCTCCGAACGGACTGCCCGCCTTCCCACAGCCTGCGCTCTACCCCAATGCCCCGATTCCCGGCGTCCCCAATGGGACCGTTGGTCCCAATGGACCGGGTGTTCCCAGTGCGACGACCGGCCAGGCGCCGTCGACTCTGCAGGACCTGCTGCTCCCTGCCGAAGGGATGCCACCGTCATGACGTCCCGGATGTGTCGTCTCGCGATTGCGTCAGCGTGCGTTTCAATTAGTGCGACCGGGTGCGCGTTCGGTGGGCTGAACTCACTCCCGCTTCCCGGTACCGTCGGGCACGAGCCGGGGGCGGCCACGTATCACGTCGAGCTGGCGAATGTCAGCACGCTGGAACCGAACTCACCGGTATTTGTCGGTGACGTGGTCGTCGGCAGCGTGAATGCGATGACCGTGCGCGACTGGCACGCCGTGGTCGACGTGTCGGTCAAACCGGGCATCGTGATACCGGCCAACGCCGTGGCCACAGTCGGGCAGACGAGCCTGCTCGGATCGATGCACCTGGCCCTCAACCCACCGCTGGGCCAGGACCCGAGCGGACGCCTGCAGCCCGGTGCAACCCTGGGACTCGACAAGTCTTCGACCTACCCGTCCACGGAGCAGACCCTTTCGGCACTGTCGGTCGTGATCAACGGCGGGGGAGTGGGACAGCTCGGCGATGTCGTCCGCGAACTGAATGCGGCCCTCAATGGGCGCGAAGGACAGGTCCGCGATTTGTTGGCCCAGCTCAATGACTTCGTCGGCGTGCTGGCGACTCAGCGTGACAGCATCAATGCGACGGTGGTGTCGTTGAATCGGCTGGCCGGAACGTTCGCCGACCAGCGCGAGGTGCTGACCCGGGCCTTGAACCGGATTCCGCCGGCTTTGGATGTGCTGGTACGCGAGCGTCCACGTTTGACAGCCGCGCTCGTCAAGCTGGGTGATTTCAGCAATCTGGCCGGCGGCCTGGTCAACGACACCCATGCAGACCTGGTGCGTAATCTGCGCAACCTGGAACCGACATTGCGCTCGCTTGCGGATGTCGGACCCAAACTCGATGCTGCGCTGTCCTACTTCACGGCCTTCCCGTACGGCCAGAGCTTCATCGATAGGGGAATTCGCGGCGACTACCTGAATCAGTTCATCATCTTCGACTTCACGGTGTCGCGGCTGAAGAAGACGTTGATGCTGGGTACCTCCTGGGGTCAGGAGGGTGCGAAACTCGTTCCTGCGCCGGGTGATCCGTGGTACACCAGCTATACCTACGACCCTCTGAACGCGCCGTTCAGTCCGCCTCCGGTGGACGTCGCAGATATTCCTCCACTGGTTGGACCGGTCCCCGGTCCGGTCGCCACCCCGGCGGGTTCGGTCACCCAGGTGCCGGCGGGCCCCGGGCCCGGTAACGGATATTCGCTCGGCCCGGGACCCGGTAATGATCCGGCGCCCGCGCCAGATCAGCAGTTGGCTCCATCGGATGGGGGAGGTAACTGATGCTGACACGGTTCGTTCGCACCCAGCTCACCATTTTCACGGTCGCCGCGATTGTCGGGATCCTGGCGATGGTCCTGGTCTACATGCAGGCGCCGACCCTGCTCGGTATCGGCCGGATGACGGTGAAGATGGAACTGCCCAGAACCGGCGGGCTGTACCAGTTTTCCAACGTCACCTATCGCGGCGTGCAGATCGGCAAGGTCATGGATGTGCACGCGACCCGGGCAGGCGCGGAGGCGACGTTGTCCCTGGCTACCTCGCCGAAGATCCCGGCTGATTTGCAGGCCAATGTCATGAGCGTCTCGGCGGTGGGAGAGCAATATGTCGATCTCCAGCCGCGGACTGACTCCGCCCCGTACCTTCAGGACGGCTCGGTCATCGCTACCAATAACATCGGTGTGCCGCAGGCGGTGGGTCCGATGCTCGATCGGGTGAGTGTGCTGCTCGACACCATCCCCAAAGAGAAGCTCTCCCAACTGCTCGACGAATCGTTCAAGGGCCTTAACGGTGCCGGCGATGAACTTGCCACCCTGTTCGACTCGACATCGACGGTGGCCGGCGACTTCAATACGGTCGCCGATCGGGCGCGAACCTTGTTCGACGACAGCAAGCCACTGCTCGACGGTGGGGTGGTATCCGCAAACGCCTTGCGCACCTGGGCGCGAGGTCTGGCTGGTGTCACCGGGCAACTCGCGACCAATGACCCGCAACTCCGAGGTCTGCTGCAGAACGGCCCGGGGGCGCTCGATGAGGCATCGAAACTGCTCAATCAGGTGAAGCCGACATTGCCGGTGCTACTGGCCAATCTCACGACCGTGGGACAGATCGGCATTACCTATCACGCTTCGCTCGAGCAGTTGCTCGTGCTGCTCCCGCCGTTCATCGCGTCTCTTCAGACCGTCGGTCTGCCGCGCAACAACCCGACCGGATTCACCCAGGGTGATTTCACCCTGACCCTCAACGACCCGCCCGCCTGCACCGTCGGCTTCCTACCACCGTCCTCGTGGCGATCGCCGTCGGATCTCTCCGACATCGACACCCCAGACGGGCTCTACTGCAAGCTGCCGCAGGATTCACCGGTCGCAGTGCGCGGCGCCCGCAACTATCCCTGTATGGGCCAGCCCGGGAAACGTGCTCCCACGGTGGAAATCTGCGAGAGCGACAGGCAGTTCGAGCCGCTTGCCATGCGGCCGCACGTGATCGGCCCCTATCCGGTTGACCCCAATCTGCTCGCTCAGGGCATCCCGCCCGATGACCGCGTGACGTTCCAGGAGAACATCTACGGGCCGTTGGAGGGCACCTCGCTGCCACCGGGTCCGCCGCCCGTTGAGGGCGTGCCGCCGGTGACTCCTGGCGCCCCGGTAGTCGCCCCGAGCGCCTACAGCCCGGGCGCTGTGGGCGGGCCTTCGGTTGCGATCGCCACCTACGACCCGAAAACGGGGCAGTACGCGACACCGGATGGCGGTGTGTACCGGCAGACCAACCTGGTTGCGCAGGCCGGGGATCATTCCTGGGAAGATTTGCTGCCGACCTCCTGAGATTGCCCGCAGTGGCCGGTAGGCTAAGGTCACCGTCGGCAACCAACGTGGGACTACACGCCCTCGAACTGGTCATTTCAAAGGAAATGGTGATCTGTGGAAGCGCATCCATCCATCAACACTGAGTTCGCTCATCGTCGTGGAGCGTCCAGGCATTCTCTCTCCGTAGGTCGCGTCGGTGCGCTCGCTCTGATGTTGGGTATCGGTTCGGTACTCGCCTGGACGCCGGCGGCACTCGCCGACACGACCGGGTCGGCGGAGTCGGCAGCGTCGAGCGTGGCCTCGACCGGCGTGAAGTCGGCCACCGCGCGCCCACGGACCGCCGCGACCCGGACGCGCGGTGGGGGCGCAGTCGAGATGAGTTCTGCGGCGCCGAAGCATAATTCGACGAACGCTGCGTCGTCCACCGCATCGGTCAGCACCTCGGCACGCAGCATCCGCACCGGCGATGGCTCGGCGGCGGTGGCGTTGCTGGGGACCGCAACGGAATTGACCAACCGCGCATCGCGCCGCATTTCCCATACGGCCACCCCGGCGGCAAGCACCACCAGTGCGCCGCCACTTGCGTTCGCGACGGCGTCTGCGAATTTCACCTTGCCGGTGGGCCCGATCCGGGCCGCGATCATCGCCGCGCAGGCCTACATCTACGGTTATCCGCTGCTGGCCATTCAGCGAGTTCAGTCATTGCTGGGCCCGTTGAACACGATGAACCTGAACACCAGCTTCGCGAGTGCGGATGCGGCGCCGTTCTGGAAGGCGATCGGCGGCGGATCACGGCCGAATGTCAACGTGCTCTACTCATTGGCCTCGCTGGACCTCAGTGACGGACCGGTGGTGTTGGAAATTCCGAACATGGGGGACCGCTACTACAGCTTCCAGTTGACCGATCCCTACATCGACGTCGACAACTACATCTCATCCAACCCCACCGCGGCGAACCCGATTGGGGGTCCGGGGCCGGGCAGATACGCCATCACCTGGATCGGTAACGACGTCGACGTCGAGGGAGCCGAGAAGGTACTCGTCAACTACTCCAGTGAGTTACTGCTCGGGCGGGTTGAGGCCACCACGGCCGATCAGCAGGAGGTGGTCGACCTGATGGAACAGTGGACCCTGACTCCGACCGGGGAGACCTCGATCAACAACGCCGTCCTGCCGTCGGCGTATCTGTCCCCGGTCTCGGTGCTCAACGCCATCAGTTTGGCGATCACCCAAAATCCGCCGTATCCGTCGGATACGTATGCCTCGGAACTAGCAAAACTGGCGCAGATCGGTGTCGGCCCGGACCCGAACGACTCCACGACGGCCCTGCAGGTCCAAGACACTCTCGGTCCGATATCGCAGTTCGCGGCAGCGATCTCCACCCAGATCGCCGCGATCCTGCTTCCCCCGCTGACCGACCTCACCCAGAGGCTGTCGGCGTTCCAGCATCACGGCTGGGCCGTCACCAAATCTAATATCGGCGACTACGGCACCGATTACCTGTACCGCGCCGGTGTCGCTCTGGTCGGTCTGGTGGCGAACACCCCGGACCAGGCGTTGTACTTCCCGGGGTTGCTGGACTCGAACTACCTGCCGTTGAAGGGCATCAGGACCTATCTCATCCACTACCCGCCCGGGCAGGCACCGCCTATCGATACTGGCGGGTTCTGGTCACTCACGGTCTACAACAGCGACGGCACGCTGGTGGACTCGTCGACGCTGAACGTTTATAGCAACGGACCGGTGGTCATCAACCCGGACGGTTCGATCGATGTCATCCTCTCCCAGGTGGACCCGGGCGACCCCAATTCGAACTGGCTGCAGACGCCCGCCGGCGATTTCAGCGTGTATCTGCGGATCTACGCTCCCGGACAGGCAGCGGCTGAGGGCACCTGGCTGCCGCAGGCGATCCAGCGGACCTCGGGTTTATTTGGCTGAACACCGGTCGCCTGCGAGGGCCCTCAGCCCTGTTTGATCAGCTTGAACGGCATGGTGATGTACAGCGATGGGCTTCGGCCGCAGGAACCACTGGCACCGGTCGTGATGTCCTCACCCACCAGGGTGTTCGACGCCGGGTCCGCTGACGCGCCGTCGGGCGTCGCGGCAATGAATCGGAAGACTTGAAATCCGGAGACGGTTGTGGTGCCGTCCGGGCAGGTAATCCACTTCGGCACAACGTGTTTGACGAACCAGGTGCCGCCGGTGGCATAGATCGGCGCGGTCCAGCCCAGATCGCTGTTCACCGTTCCGGTGCATTCGCCCGGATAGCTGCACTGCGACGAGATGGTCCAGATGCTGCGCAGGCTCACCTCGTTGCGGAACACGTCGTTGGTGCGGGCCCATTCACCGTTTGACGTCGCGGTGAAGGTGCCGTTGAGCGACCATCGGTCGGCGGCATGGGCTGCCGGTGCTGCGGCGACGGTGGCGATCAACGCGGCCGCGGATACTGCGGCGGTCACGGTCCCACGCATCAACGACTCCTCATCACGACAGTCAAGTTGCCGACATTATCGCTGGTTCGCCATGTCCAGCGCCGCAATATGGCTGAACAACATCGACGCTCCGATCGGGCTTCCACCGCCGGGGTACGTCGCCCCGCTGACCGCGGCCATGGTGTTTCCGGCGGCATAGAGGCCGGGGATGGGCTCTCCCGCCTCGTCGAGTACCCGGGCCCGGGCGTCGGTGCGCAGTCCGCCCTTGGTTCCGAGGTCAGACAGTCCGAAGGCGGCCGCGTGGAATGGCGCGGTGTCGATGGGCACCAGCGGCGATTTGCCCCGGGAGAAGGCGCGGTCGTAGGCCTCGTCGCCGCGACCGAAATCGGTATCCGCACCCGCTGCCACCATGTCGTTGTAGCGGGAGATGGTGTCGGCCAGTGCGGCGGCGGGCACCCCGATGCGCTCGGCTAGTTCGGCCACCGTATCGGCGGTGCGCCACAAGCCGGCCGCTCGATAGCAGTCGGTGTCGACCAGCGTCAGGTTGGTCGCTTTGATCGGGGGTACCTCGCCGCGACGGTCGTCGTAGATCATCCAGAACGGTTGGCTCACACGGCCGGCCGACATCTCGGCGATGATCTCCCGGCCTACGCGATCATACGGCGCTGATTCGTTGACGAAGCGCTGGCCTGCCTCGTTGACGAAGATACCGCCGGCGAACCACAGCGCGAACACGGCGCCGCCGTCCGGGTGGATCAGTCCGGGCGACCACCACGCCTGGTCCATCAGATCAGTGACTGCGCCGGCCCGCATCGCCGCCTGGTGCGCGGCGCCGGCGTTATCCGGAGCGCCCAGGCTGTCCTCGATGCGACCCGGCACCCCGAATGCGGCCCGCATCGTCGGGTTGCGTTCGAAACCGCCGGCCGCGAGCAATACGCCTCGGCGGGCGCGGATGCGGAGTATTTCATCGCCGCGCCGGGCCACCGCTCCGACCACCGCGCCACCGGTGACAATGAGGTCGACAAGTTCGGCATTGCGGTGCAGGGCGACATCCGGGAATCGGCGCAGGGCGGTGATGAACCGGCCGATCAGGGCGCGGCCACCCGTCAGAAGATCGGGTGCGGGCGTACCGAATCGTTCGTTATCCAGGGGTCCGCGAATCAGGGCGGCGTCGACACCGAGTGCCGCGGCCGACACGGGCGTCGCGACGATATGGCGCATGCCGTCGAGTCGAGCCTGCGGCGCCGCGCCGTAGTAATCCGGCCAGGGCAGCACGCTGAATGCGAAGTTGTCGTCGGCTTCCAGGTAGTCGATCAGATCCGCGCCGCCACGGACATAGGTGTCCTGGAGTTCGCGGGGGGTGCGGTCGCCAACGACCGCATGGAAGTAGGTCAGCGCCGCCTCGATCGTGTCGTCGCTGCCGGCTCGCCGCAGAACGGCGTTGCAGGGGAACCACATTCCGCCGCCGCCGGAGTATGCGGTCGTTCCGCCGAACTTATCTCCAGCCTCCAGCAGCACAACCGACAGACCTTCGCGGGCAGCCGTATAGGCGCCTGTGATTCCGCCGCCGGACCCGGCGACGATGACGTCGACGGTCTCGTCGAAGTCGGTCATTAAATTTTCCACGGTCAGATCATCGCACGCAGCGCGCCCGGGCTTTGTGGGCCGTCGTTCAACCGAGTCAGTATCGGAGTCGAAGCTCATCCTGATGGTGCCTGACTAGCCCCACTCGTGGTTCATCGCACGGGAATCGGTGATTTCCTCGACCGTCTCGATGGGTCGTAGCCGCGGCTGACTTGCCGCGATCAGTACCAGGGCAAGCAGACCGGTGGCTGCGCCCAGTCCGAAGATGATGGTGTAACTGCTCTCCGGCGGGTGGCCGTTGCCGTTGCGGCCCAACAGCACTGCGACGATCGCCGCGGCGGTCGAGGCGCCGACGGTGCGGGCGATGGCGTTCACCGAAGTCGCCACTCCGGTTTCGCCCATATCGACCTCGCGGACCACCAGTGATGGCAGCGCGCCGTAGGCGAGGCTGATATAGACATTGACGAGCACGCCGGCGCCGATGACCTGCCAGGCTGCCGAATGTGCTCCGGCAAGCACGGTGAAACCGAGGATGCCGAAGGCGATACCCACCACCAGCACGGCTCTTGCGCCGAAGCGGTCGATGTAGCGGCCGCTGACCAGCGCGGTCAGGAACCCGGCCAGGGCACCGGGCAGCAGGAACACCACGCTGGCGGCGAGCACGGTGGCCGCGAATCCGTAGCCGCTACCGGCGGGTGCTTGGACGAATCCAGTCAGTCCCAGAAAACCGAAGTACAGGCCCATACCGACTGCAACGGTGGCGATATTGGTGAGCAGGATCGGTCGCCGCGTGAGCATGACCGTCGACACCAGTGGTTGTGCGCATCGCCGCTCCCACCACCACCACGTCATCAGTGCCCCAATGGCTGCCAGCGCGGAGGCGAGCGTCCGCGCTGAGGTCCATCCCCATGAATTGCCCTCGGTGATGGTCAACAGCAACAGGGACAATCCGGCCGCCAGACCCGCGGCGCCCAGCCAGTCCACCGATCCGGTCGCGGTGTGCGGCCGTTCCGGTATGAACCGCACCGCTGCGAGGGTCACCAGTGCGACGAACGCCGTGACGAACCAGAATGCGCGGTGGTAGTCGGCATCACCGCGCATGAGCAGGCCGACGACCACCAGACCCATCCCGCCACCGAAGCCGAGCACTGCAGACAATACGGCGAGCGCACCCATCAGCCGCTCGGGCGAGAGTTCCTCGCGAAGAATTGACACCCCGATCGGATAGAGCGCGAACGACGCGCCCTGCAGCACCCGCGCCACGATCAGCAGAGCGAACGACGATGTCGTTGCCGCGAGTAGGGACCCTGCCAGTACGACAGCCAGGACCGCGAGCAGAACCCGCTTCTTGGTGTGGAGATCGGCGAGCCGGCCCAGCAGCGGGGTCGTGGACGCCGCCGCCAACAGGTTGGCCGTCACTGTCCAACTGATGGTGGCCAGGGAGACCTGAAGTTGGTGGGCCATCACGCCGAGGATCGGCACGACGCCGGTCTGCAACACGGCAACCGTCAGCACCACCACGCTCATGGTCGCTACGAGCCGGGGATTGGCGCTGCCTGCCCCGGTATCCGACACCGCAGTGATTATGCTGGCTAAGAATTTCAGTCGGCTGCCGGGTCCCGGTGCCGCCTGTGCGAGGATTCCCGGGTGGCCTCGGCTCCCGCACACTTCATTCGCGATGGTAGTGGTGCCTTCCAGCCGACACGGTTCGCGCTCAGTCGGTGGGGGGAGGGCACCCTCAATGGGCCGGCGATTGTGGGTCTGGCGGCCGCTGTCCTTGAGGGGGAATACGGCTTGCCCGGCTTTATGCCGGCCCGGTTGACCGCCGACCTTTTCAAGGCCGCCCGCCGGGTCCCGACCGTCGTCCGGACTCGACTCGTCCGTGACGGCAGGCGCATCCGTAACACCGAATGCGACATCCTGCAGGGCGAGGCCGTCGTCGCGCGGGTCACGATGGTGCAGTACCGGCAGTCCGGCCCACCGCCTGGTGAGGAGTGGGTGGGCCAGGCCGACTTCACGCCACCCGCCGGTCTCACAGGTGCGGTGTATTTTGTTGGCAGTGATGACGTCGGCTGGGATCCGGCCGGAGAAGTCCATCAGAACATCTCACGTAAACGTGTCTACCACCGAAGCATCGACGTCGTTGCCGGTGAGGATCCGAGTCCGTTCACACGCACCGTCGTCGCGGCTGAGGCGACAAGTTTGGTGACCAACCTGGGTACCCGGATGATATCGGCCCGTTCGGGACCGGCATGGTGACTGCGATCGCCAACCCGTCCGCCCAGATCGACTTCGGCCGCCAGGGCGACGTCCCGACTTTGCAGGTCTGAGTTGCCCTGATGGACACGCAATGAATGCTCGCGATACGGTGCTGATCGGCGTCAGCGAGTTGATGCGGCAACTTGACGACGGCGAGCAACCGGCCATCCTCGACGTGCGCTGGCGGCTCGATCAACCTGACGGGCGGGCGGACTACCTGGCCGGCCACCTTCCCGGCGCTGTCTATGTGTCACTGGATGATGAGCTCAGCGATCACAGCCGTACCGGGCGTGGTCGTCACCCGCTCCCGTCCGGTGGCAATCTTCAGACGGCGGCACGCCGATGGGGTGTGAAGGTGCTCCAGCCGGTAATTGTCTACGACGATTGGAACCGGGCCGGATCGGCGCGTGCCTGGTGGGTGCTGACCGCCGCCGGAATCTCGGATGTCCGAATTCTCGACGGTGGCTTGTCGGCATGGAAGAACGCCGGGGGAGCACTGCAACGCGGTGCATCGACATCTCCACCGGGTGATGTCAGTGTTATCCACGATGACCTCTATGCAGGCGATCGCGCGACGCTTACCGCCGAGCAGGTATCCGTGCCGACGGTGTCGATACTGCTCGACGCCCGGGCACCCGAACGTTTCCGCGGCGAGGTCGAACCGGTGGATCCCGTCGCCGGACACATTCCCGGGGCGCGGAATCTGCCGAGCACCACGGTGCTGGCCGCCGACGGAACCTTCCTGGCCGAAGCAGGTCTGATCGCTCTCTTTGAGCAAACCGATGGTGACGTCTCGGTGCCGGTCGGTGTCTACTGCGGCTCGGGTATCACCGCATCGGTCGTTGTCGCTGCATTGAGTGCCACCGGCACCGATGCGGCGCTGTTCCCCGGATCCTGGTCGCAGTGGAGCTCCGAGCCGGACCGTCCGGTGGCATTGGGCTGCGGGTAGCCGCAAACTCCCCGCCCACAGCTATGCTGCCAGAAAGATGGCGGGGGATTGGCTGAAAAATGGGCGGGAGACGACGTGGGCGGGAGACCCTGCGGGCGGGAGACCATGACGATGGCGCTGGCTGGTCGGGTGGGTGGCCTGGCGGTCGGGCTCGGAATTGGACTCGGTATCGGGTTCGCAACCTGCACACCGGCCTCGGCTGCGCCGACCGATTCATCGGGTTCCGCGTCACGGGTCGGGGCCGCCGACCACAGCGGGTCGCCGGCGCACCGAGCATCTGCAGCCCGTACCAATCTCAGCGGTTCGCGCGCCGCACCGAAATCAACTGCCGGCGCGGGCCTGCCAACCCTGTCGGCATCCGCTCCCGTGCTGGAGAACGCGGCGGCTGTCGTCACCTGGCGCGCGGCCCGCAGGTCCGTCGCAGGTC
>NZ_JAEMSG010000203.1 GCF_016462945.1 Mycolicibacterium sp.
TATCCGGAGGTGGGCGCGACGGCGACGACGCTGCCCGCGGGCTACCGGTACGTCCGGTTGGCGCATCAGATTGGGACCGGGCGCGACCGTTTCGAGCAGGCCGCCGGGTCCGTGATGCGCTACGGGATGCTGCGCGGGGCCGGGGTTCGCGTCACCGCGACCACCGAGGTGGCCCAGGTCGGTACCGACGTGCTGGGCCGTCTCGGGCCGTTCACCGCGCCCTGCCGGGTGGTCTACGTGACCGACGAACCCAATCGCCGCGGCTTCGCCTACGGCAGCCTGCCCGGGCATGCGGTCTCCGGCGAGGAGATGTTCGGCGTGCGCTACGACCCCGCCGACGAGGGCGTCTACAGCGAGGTGGTGGCGTTCTCGCGGCCGGCCACGTGGTGGAGCCGGCTGGGCACCCCGGTCTTGTCGGTGGCCCAGCGGGTCGTCACCGCTCGCTATCTGAACGCGGTGTAGCGGCGTTCGGCAGTCCCAACGCGACGGTCAGCCCGGGAGCGGACCGCATCGATTGCTGCGTAAGACGGATTCAGGCGCGACTGCGCGCCACCGCACCGTCGATGACCGCGACGATGTCGTCGGGGCAATCTTCCTGAAGAAAATGCGCGCCCTTGAGCGTGACGTGGGGTTGGTCCTTGGCACCGGGGATCAGCTTCTGGAACACCGCGTCCCCACCGCCGGTGACTGGGTCGGCATCGCTGAAGGCAGTGACGAACGGCTTGTCGAATTGGGTCAGCACTGCCCACGCGGCCTTGTTCTCCTCGACGGACCCATGTTCGGGTGTGATCGGAACCAAAGTCGGGAACTGGCAGGCGCCGCCCTTGTAACTGGCGTCGGGGAATGGCGCGTCGTAGGCCGCCACCTCGGCGTCGCTCAGGTCACGAGTGGTGCCCCCGTTGACGATCATGCCGATCGGCAGATCATCGGTGCTCTGGCTGAATGCCAGCCACTGGGCGAACCCCTCGGAGAATGTGGTTCCGATCGGCAGTCCGGTGTTGGCGACGACCACCCCGGCGAATCGCTCCGGGAACGCGGCCACCAGTCGAAGGCCCAACAGTCCACCCCAGTCCTGGCAGAACAGTGTCGCGTCGGTCGTGTCCATAGCGGTGAACCACTGGCTCAGCCAGGCGACGTGGCGTTCATAGGTGTATTCGTTGCGGTCGGCCGGCTTGTCGGAGCGACCGAAACCGATCAGATCCGGCGCCAGCACCCGGTGGCCCGAAGCGACGAGTGCCGGGATCATGTGCCGATAGAGATAGGACCAACTGGGCTCACCGTGCAGTAGCAGCACCGTGGCGCCGTCCCGCGGGCCCTCGTCCACATAGGCCATCCGCAAGACCTGACCGGTGGCGGCGTCGGTGATGTCGGCATAGTGCGGCGCATAGGACCAGCCGGTCAGATTCTCGAAGCGGTTGTCGGGGGTACGCAGAATTTGCATGGTGCTCTCCAATTAATGTCGTCCTAGATTCCCCGAACTGGTGGTCCCGGCTGGGATCGAACCAGCGACCTTCCGCGTGTGAAGCGGACGCTCTCCCACTGAGCCACGGGACCGGCGGGCACACCTGGCTGTGGCAGCTTGCCGGCGACGAAGATTAACATGTGGAGCCGTTTCCGCTGAATACGGTCACCACGGCAAACGGCAGGGGGGATTTGTGCCTGTTCGCGTCGGTGGACTATTGTCGATCTTCGCAGTGGGCGACGATCTCGCCCACGGCTCGCGGATGTAGCGCAGTTGGTAGCGCATCACCTTGCCAAGGTGAGGGTCGCGGGTTCGAATCCCGTCATCCGCTCGAAAGGTGCACCAGGCATCAGACCCCAACGGTGGAGTGGCCGAGTGGTGAGGCAACGGCCTGCAAAGCCGTGCACACGGGTTCGATTCCCGTCTCCACCTCCATTGATCGACCCGCGCGATTAGCTCAGCGGGAGAGCGCTTCCCTGACACGGAAGAGGTCACTGGTTCAATCCCAGTATCGCGCACCAGT
>NZ_JAEMSG010000204.1 GCF_016462945.1 Mycolicibacterium sp.
TTTGCAGCAGATATGGGCATGGGATGCCTCCAGGGTCAGTAACTCCGCCCTGCTGCTGGGAGGATTGACCCCCGGGAATATGCCGTCCCCGGTCGCCCCGTTCGGCTTCGCCGTTTGGGTTGTAGGCGGGTTACGCCTCTAACTTCGAGATGGTAGCAGCGACGTCCGACAACGATGCTGTGTGCTCGTAGCCGTCGCGTGTGGCGATGAACTCCACGGCGCGGTAGACCCTGGGGTCATCGGGCAGGGTGCACCCGCAGAGATTGCACGATGCGATCTCGTTCGTACCGCTATTGGCATGGATGATCCCGTCAAAATACGCTCCCCCTTCGTCGTAGTCCCTGAACTTCGGGTTCGACGGGTCTGCTTTCTTTCGTGTCTCGCGCCGATTAAGGGGTCGCCTGCCATCGTCGCGCAACCGAACCTCGCCGTCAGCGACGTTAAACGTAGAGACCTTTGCCACTTTCCCGGCGTGGCGCGGGTTGTCGCAAACCACAATTACTTTTGCGTTCACTTCGATGCCTTCGGTGTGCAGACGACGGTGGACGGGTCGAACTTGCGAATACCCATCCCCGGAGGATGAATCACCACCGTCATGATGGTGTCGATAACCCGACGTTTCTGCGGCACCGTCAGCAACTCCCATGTCGCGCGGGGGTCTTTGGCCGTCGCGACCTTCCCGACCGGCGAGCGTGGCGTTGAGGCCACCAATTGACCCTCCACATCGGCAAGCTCGGACTGCAACTGCTCGTTGAGTGCACGCCACCGTTCCCTCGACATCGAGGCGTAGTCCTCGTCCAGGTCCGCGAGGCGTTGCCGTAACAAATCTGCCTTCGCCATCAATGCGGTGGTGTCCACCGTTGACCACAATTGCGCGGCACCCGGTTTCGAGAGGGCGGCGATAGCGACCTCGCACACCCACTCATCAATGGTCTGGAGTTTCCGGGCGAAGTGCGTCATGGATGAACACCGGTAGTTCGGCCGTTGGGTTCCTCCGGTACTGAGGACTGTCCGACCGCACACCGCGCAAGTGGCTACACCGGTCAGTAAATGCTTCTCCCCTCGGCCGCCGGTCCAGCGGGCCGGGTCGGACAGGATGCGAGCGGCGGCACGCCACGTCGATTCGTCCACGATGGCCGGCCAGTTGCCGGGGGCCACGATGCCTACCTCGGGTTCGCGGCGGCGACCGTAGTTTTCCTCCGAGTTGCGGTAACGCCGGAGCGCGCAGTTGCGCGGGTTGGTGAGTACGTCGCGGGCTGCCTGCCGGGACCACGTTTTACCGTTCGAGGTTCGGACACCAGTCGCGGTCCACTTGCGGGCGACCATCGACAGTGACTCCCCGGAGAGAATGTCGGCGTAGCCCTGGCGTATCAGTTCCGCCTCGGCCTCGATAATGGTGACGCCATCGTTGGCGTATCCGAAGGCTCGCCTGCCGGGGCTGGGCTTGCCTGCTTTGGCGGCCTGCACCGCCGCGGAACGCTGTCGGGCACCCTTACGTTCGGTTTCACCCTGCGCCACTGAGGACAGGATGCGGGCCACTAGGCGGCCGCCATCGGTGGATGTGTCCACACCATCGGAGGCGGTGACGACAGCGGTATCGGTCGCGGTGCAGCGTTCAAGTACAGACTCCAGTTCGGTGAGGCGCCGCAACAGCCGGTCCATGTGGCGGGCGGCGATGACATCGAACTCGCCGGAATCAACCCGCTTCATCATCTCGATGAACTGCGGCCGGGGTTTCTTCGAGGTGGCGCTGACATCGTTGTCGGAGAATGTCGCGGCGATGGTCCAGCCGCGGGAATCGCAGAGGCGTTGCACGTCTTCTAGCTGGCGGTCAACGGAGAGACCGGTGCCTTCGCGGTCAACGGATGCTCGGACGTAGGCGGCCACTTGAACGGTCATATTACCTATGCTACCTCGATTCTGTAGCTACACCGGGCGGGCGCTGTACCTCGGCCGGACCAAACGCATCGCCACCGCCGATCA
>NZ_JAEMSG010000205.1 GCF_016462945.1 Mycolicibacterium sp.
GGAGCACACCATTGACGAAACCGGCTCGTACCGAATCGAATTCGAGACCGGCCTGCTCGACGGTGGTGGAAACCGCTGCATGTCCGGCCACGTTGGTCCGTAATAGTTGGTAGGCACCCAGTCGCAGCAGATCCAACAGCACGGAGTCGATCTGATCGATCGGGCGCCCGGCAGCCGAGGCGATGACCGCGTCCAGTAAACCGCGGGTGCGGCAGGTGCCATAGGTCAGTTCGGTCGCGAACGCCGCGTCACGCCCGGTGATTCCACGGTCAGAGAGCAGCGCGGGCAGCGCCAGGTTGGCGTAGGCGTCACGCTCGGACACCGCTCGCAGAACATTGAACGCCGCACCCCTGGCCGGGTCGAGCTGCACTCGTCGCGAACGCCTGTTGTTGCCGCTGCGATTGCCGGGTCGCTGGCTCACAACGCCCGCACTGCGGCATCGAGACGAGCGCCGCGGGCCCAGTCAGCTGCTGCCATCGGTTTTTTCCCGGGAGGCTGGAGCTGGCCGAGTTGAACCGGGACCGATCCGGTTCCGATCAGTACGCGCGCCCGCTCGGCCACGATGACGCCGGGCTCCACCGCATCACCGGATTCCTCGATACTGACCGGACCGACTTTGATGCGCATATCCCCGATCATCGTCCATGCGCCCGGATTCGGTGTCATCGCCCGGATCCGACGCTCGATGACGTGCGCGGGCAGATCCCATCGGATTCGCGCCTGATCGACGGAGACCTTGGGTGCGATGCTGACCCCGCCGTGCGGCTGTGCGACCGGGATGAGTGTGCCGTCGGCGATACCGTCCAGCGTGGCATCCAACAGTGCTCCGCCTGATAACGCCAGGCGGTCCAACAGCTCCCCCGCGGTGTCACCGGGGCGGATCGTCTCGGTCACGACGCCGAAGATCGGACCGGAGTCCAGCGCAAGCTCAATCCTGAATGTTGTTGCGCCGGTGACGGAATCGCCAGCAGCGATAGCTGCCTGAACCGGGGCCGCCCCACGCCAGGCCGGCAACAGTGAGAAGTGCAGATTGACCCAGCCGTGCGCTGGCACCGCGAGCATCTCCTCGCTGAGCAGTGCGCCGTAGGCGACGACGGCACAGCAGTCCGGGGCGATAGCGGTCAGCTCGGCGATGAATTCCGCTGAATTGGGCCGCTGCGGTCGCAGTACCGGAATCCCGGCGTCAAGGGCCAACTGCGCCACCGGCGACGGTGCCGGCTTTCCGCGCCGACCCGCCACGGCGTCCGGGCGGGTGATGACGGCGACGACTTCATGGTGTGGGGAGTCGATGAACCGCTGCAGCGACGGTAGTGCCGCCGTTGGCGTGCCCGCGAAGACGATTCGCATCCAGTCCTTTGCTTATTCGGTCTTCGCGCAAGCGCTCATCGGGGCTATCTGACTCTTCGCGCAAGCGCTCATCGGGGCTATCTGACTCTTCGCGCAAGCGCTCATCGGGGCACCTGATAGAAATCACGCTCGAAAACCCCCGCCATCCCGGCGACGAACATCCACGGGATGGTGGTACGCAACCGGTTGACGGTGGCCGCGGAGTCGTTGTAGTACTGCCGGGCGAAGGCGAGCTTGTCCTCGGTGTCGGCGAGGTTCTGCTGCAGATTCAGAAAGTTACTCGACGAATTCAGTTGCGGGTACGTGGTTCCCAGCGCCAGCACCTGCCCGACCGCGGTGTCGAACCGGTGCTCGGCCGAGGTACGTTGCGCCACCGACTTCCCGGATGTGGCGGCGGTCAGCGCGGTTTGCGCATCCGTAACGTGCTCCAGCACGTCCTTCTCGTGGGCGGCGAAAGTGCCCACGGTGCTGACCAGACTCGGGATCAGCGCCGCGCGCCGGGTGAGTTGCACGTCGATGCCGCCGAGTGCCTCGTCGGCCTGGATGTCGGCGGCCCGAAGCTTGTTGTAGCCGAGCACGAAACCGATCAGCACGGCCACCGCACTCACCAACGCCAGAATCAGCACAAAGG
>NZ_JAEMSG010000206.1 GCF_016462945.1 Mycolicibacterium sp.
TCGCCTGGACACGCGGGCTGGAGCATCGCGGCAAACTGGACAGCACCCCCGAGGTAATCGAGTTCGCGCACAAGCTTGAGGAGACCGTCATCGCCACCGTCGAGGGCGGTCACATGACCAAGGATCTGGCCATCCTGATCGGTCCGGATCAGCCGTATGAGACCAGTGAGCAGTACCTGCACACCATTGCCCGCGCCCTCAAGAGGTCCCTCGACTGATCGTCACCTCTATCAACGTCAACGGCGTGCGCGCCGCGGTACGGCAGCGCTCGTCGGAGAACCTCGGCCTGCTGTCCTGGCTGGAGCAGACCGCCGCCGATGTGGTGTGTCTGCAGGAGACCCGCGCCAACGATGACCAAGTAGCCGACGCCCTGGCGCCGGCCCTGGCCGACGGCTGGCACCTAGCCTCGGCGCAGCCGCATCTCAAGGGTCGCAGCGGTGTCGCGATCCTCAGCCGCACCCCGTTCGAGGATGTCCGGATCGGCCTTCCCGCAACCGAATTCGAGAATCACGGTCGCTATATCGAGGTCGATCTGCCCGGTGGCGCGACGGTCGCGAGTGTGTATGTGCACACCGGCGAGGCCGGCACTGACCGTCAGCTTGAGAAGGAACGGTTCATGGCCGCGCTGACCGCGCGGATGGCGGACCTCGCCGCCGATAACCGAGACGCCGTGCTGTGTGGTGACTGGAACATCGCTCACACCGAGAACGACATCAAAGCCTGGAAAGCCAATGTCCGCAAGGCCGGATTCCTGCCCGCGGAGCGTCAGTGGCTCACCGAGCTGTTGGAGTCCGGCTGGGTCGATGTCGTCCGCCGCCAGCACCCCGACCAGCCCGGCCCGTACAGCTGGTGGTCTTGGCGCGGTAAGGCGTTCGACAATGACGTCGGCTGGCGCATCGACTACCACCTGGCCAACCCGACCCTCGCTGACCGTGCATTATCAGCGAGGGTCGAGAAGCCGGGCGCCTACGCGCTGCGGTGGTCCGATCACGCCCCAGTCACCGTGGAGTTCGGTGACTAGACCTTGACTGCCGCGGCGGTCGAGCTGTTCAGGGCGGTCAGGTTGGTGCCCCGCGGGTCACCGAGTGTCACCATGCTCTGGAAGTACTCGATCACTTTCGTGTTCGGGACGGTCAGCGCCGGCCACTGCGGGTAGTCAAAGGTGTCGTTCATGAACGGCCGGGTCTGATCGTGGCTGAGAATGGTGAGGTGGTTGACATCGTGGGCGGTGGCCGCACCGTCGATGATGAGTCCGCCGTGCGTTCGACCATGCATCCAGCCGCCGTAGTGCGGTTCCATCTTCAAGGTGTTGATGAAGGCCGTCTGGTAGCCGTTGTCGATCAGGTATTTGGCATAGCCGGCGTGACCGTATAGGGCGACCATCGCCATGACCTGATCCGCTGATCCCAGTCGGGCCGTGCGTTCGATATCGGCGACGATCTGAGGGGTGTACTTGGCGTCGGCGATCCAGCCGACCTTGGCGCCCTGCATCGCGTAGTACAGCCCAACACCCTGCAGGTCGTTGCCCGACGCTTGCGTGTTGTTGGTCATGCCGTTGGCGAAGGCCCACCGGCCGACGTCCTCGATCGTCGTCGGCGCGAGTCCGGCGAACCGCCGAAGATCGTTATAGGCGACCACGGCCTCGGTGGTGATGGCGGTCCGCCCGCCTACCAGGGCGTCCATGCCGGTGTGACTGCTGCTGTGGAACATGCCGTACGTCATGATGTCGACGTAGTTTGCCCCGGTGGTCGGCGGCGTCGGGGTCACCGCGGCGAGATCGTCGTTGAGGATGTTCCCGGTCGCGGTGGCGCGGGCGATGCTGACCCCGGAGGGGTTCGACAGCGTCACGGAGAAGGTTTCATCGGTTTCGACGGTGGTGTCACCGAGGATGTCGATATGGACCTGCTGGGTGGTCACCCCGGGGGCGAAGGAGAGGGTGCCGGCGGCGGCGGTGTAGTCCACACCTGCGGTCGC
>NZ_JAEMSG010000207.1 GCF_016462945.1 Mycolicibacterium sp.
CTCGCAGATCGTGCGTGTACGTGCAGGTCGTTCAGGACCGCGCTGAACGTGTGGTCCCAAATTGGTCCCGGTCATTGGACCCAAGCGATTGCCGGCGAACGACTCGGAGTCTCGTACCGAAAGCGAAACCAAACGTATACAGCTATGCTTATCTGTAGACATTCCATACCAGGCCAGACGGGAGAGGTGGTATCCGTGGAAACCGTAACGCCGAGCGCCGCGGCTCAGGCCGGCATGTCGCGTAGCGCTCTCTACCGCGAGGCGCGTGAGGGCCGGTTGGATCGAATCGCCCGCGGCATCTACCTGCCCGCGGACGCACCTGCTGCTGACTGGGATCAACTCGAGGCCGCTACGCGTCGCCCGGATGCCACAATCTGCCTCACGTCAGCGTTGGCCTATCACGACTTGACCGACACGATTCCCGTTGCGCTGGACGTCGCTATCCCCCGCGGTTCGAGAACACCTGTCAGTACCGGTGCCATTGCGTGGCACCACTTCGATCGGGCCACATTCCAGATCGGACGCGACGAGACCATCATCACCGGGTCGGATCAGACGATCGGGATCTACTCATCGGAGCGCTCGATCGCTGACGCATTTCGACTCCGTGGCAACGTCGGATATGAGTTAGCGCGCGACGCGCTGCGAGAGTGGCTCCGCCGAGGTGGGAAACCGGCTCAGCTGATCGACATAGCCTCCCGACTACCGCGCGCGAAATCCCCAATACTGCAAGCACTGCAGATACTGACATGAGTTCAGGCGAGGCGGCGTTTCGCAAGATCCAGGCGGCCGCCCGTTCCGCAGCGGCCAAGAGTGGGGCCAATGCTCCGACGCAGGAGTATCTGATCCGGCACACCCTTGAGTCATTCCTTTACCGCCTCACCCAGACCTCCCACCGCGGGGACTTCGTTCTCAAGGGTGGAGTTCTACTGGCCGCTTACGGGGTACGGCGCGCGACGAGGGATGCCGACTCCAATGCAGTCAGCGCTGATGTCACTGCCGAGCATCTCGCCCGGGTTGTCCGCGACATCGCCGAGGTCGACACCGATGACGGAATGGTGTTCGACCTCGACACGATCAGCACCCGGGAGATCCGCGAGCAAGCCCCCTACCCAGCCGTGCGCGTACAGGTCGCGGTGTCGATAGGGCCGTGGACTGGGAACGCGGTCTGGGATGTCTCCACCGGCGACCCGATGGTGCCGCCGCCCCGACAGGTGACGATCGACCGATTACTCGGTGACCCGGTCTCGCTGCTCGGGTACGCGCCGGAGACCACAATCGCCGAGAAGGGCGTCACCATCCTCGAACGTGGCATCACCAGCACGCGGTGGCGCGACTACGTCGATATCGTCCAACTCGCTCGCCAAGGCATTGACCCCGACGCGCTGCTCGACTCAGCCCGGGCGGTTGCCCGCCACCGCGGCGTCACGCTCGAACCCATCGCACCCCACCTCGTCGGTTACGGCGAAGTGGGACAAGCGAAATGGGCCGCCTGGCGTCGCAAGGAACAACTTGATTCGGTCTGCGAAGCGAACCTCGACGAACAGATCAACCTGGTCATCAACGTCCTTGATTCCATCTTCGCCCACGGCCCCGAATAGGCGCAAGCCATGCCCAAGAGGACGATAGCTTCCAAGCACTCACCAAGCGCGCAGCACCAACGGCTCGAATCCTGCCGCCTTCACTTCGTTGTCATTCCAGGGGCGGATGCCCCGCTCGACCAGCGGCACAATCCGACGAAAGTGATCGACAGCCCGCTTCTCGGTGAAGAATCGGTATTCCGAGTCGGGCAGCGGACAGTTGTCGAACGCCGCGACGGACAGCCCGAATGACACTCGACGGGCATTGAATCCAGGCGACGGATCGGACCCCACCCAGTACACCTCAGCGTGGGCGCCGCCTTCGCCGCGCCACTGATCGATCATGCAGTAGCGCGGGTCGCGGCGCAGCCGAGCCCACTGGGCCAGAGG
>NZ_JAEMSG010000040.1 GCF_016462945.1 Mycolicibacterium sp.
TCACTTCGTTCATTGGCCCGATCCTAATGGGCCATTCACTTCGTTCATTGGCCCGATCCTAATGGGCCATTCACTTCGTTCATTGGCCCGTCGCCTTCGCGATTATCTCCTTCGACACGTTAGCCGGAACTTCGGCATACGAGTCGAACACCATGGAGTAGTTGGCCCGGCCCTGGGTCTTCGACCTGAGGTCGCCGACGTAGCCGAACATTTCCGAAAGCGGGACCTGCGCCTTGACGATGCGCGCCCCGCTGCGCTCCTCCATAGCCTGAATCTGACCACGGCGGGAGTTCAGGTCGCCGATCACTTCACCCATGTAGTCCTCGGGTGTGGTGACCTCGACGGCCATGATCGGCTCGAGGATGACCGGCTGTGCTTGTGCCGCAGCCTTTTTCAGCGCCTGCGAACCGGCGATCTTGAAGGCCATTTCCGAGGAGTCCACATCGTGGTACGCACCGTCGAGCAAGATCACCTTGACGTTCACCAGCGGGTAACCGGCCAGAATGCCGTACTGCATGGCGTCCTGAGCACCGGCGTCCACCGATGGGATGTACTCGCGCGGGATGCGTCCGCCGCTGACCTTGTTCTCGAACTCGTAGGTCGCACCGTCCTCGCCCTTGAAGGGCTCGAGGGCGATGAGGACCTTCGCGAACTGCCCTGATCCACCGGTCTGCTTCTTATGGGTGAACTCGCACTTCTCGACCGCGCGTTTGATGGTCTCCTTGTAAGCCACCTGCGGCTTGCCGACGTTGGCCTCGACCTTAAACTCGCGGCGCATCCGGTCTACCAGGATGTCCAGGTGCAGCTCGCCCATTCCGCCGATGATGGTCTGGCCGGTCTCATGGTCCTGGTTGACCTTGAAGGTGGGGTCCTCTTCGGCCAACTTCTGGATCGCCAGGCTCAGCTTCTCCTGGTCGCTCTTGGTCTTGGGCTCAATGGCGACCTGGATGACCGGATCCGGGAATGTCATCGACTCCAGCACAACCTGATTGTTGAGGTCACACAGGGTGTCGCCGGTGGTGGTGTCCTTCAGGCCGATCACCGCGTAGATGTGGCCGGCCGACGCGGTCTCCACCGGGTTCTCCTTGTTGGAGTGCATCTGGAAAAGCTTGCCCAGACGCTCCTTCTTGCCCTTGGTGGCGTTGATGACCTGGGCGCCCGAATCAACCTTGCCCGAGTACACCCGGACGTAGGTGAGCTTGCCGAAGAACGGGTGCGTGGCAACCTTGAAGGCCAGACCGGAGAACGGCTCGTCGGTCGAGGGCTTGCGAATGACCTCGACGTCTTCCTTGCCCGGCGCGTGGCCGATAGCGGCCGCCACGTCCAGCGGCGAGGGCAGGTAGTCGATGACCGCGTCGAGCATGGGCTGCACGCCCTTATTCTTGAACGCGGACCCGCACAGCACCAGGTAGGCCTCGGAGTTGATGGTCAGCTTGCGCAGCGCGCCCTTGACCTCGGCGACGCTGAGTTCCTCACCGCCGAAATACTTTTCGAGCAGAGCCTCGTCGGTTTCGGCGACGGCCTCGAGCAGCTTGGTGCGGTACTCGGCAGCCTTTTCGGCCAGCTCAGCCGGGACGTCGACGACGTCGTACTTCTCGCCGAGCTTGGTCTCGCCGCGCCACACCTTGGCGTTCATCTCGACCAGGTCGACGACGCCCTCGAAGTCTCCCTCGGAGCCGATCGGCAGCTGGATCGGGATCACCCGGGCACCGAGGCGCTCCTCCATGGTCCGCACCGAGAAGTAGAAGTCGGCACCGATCTTGTCCATCTTGTTGACGAAGCAGATCCGCGGCACGTCGTACTTATCGGCCTGTCGCCAGACCTGCTCGGACTGGGGCTCGACGCCCTCCTTGCCGTCGAACACCGCAACGGCACCGTCGAGCACGCGCAGGCTCCGCTCCACCTCAACGGTGAAGTCGACGTGGCCCGGGGTGTCAATGATGTTGATCTGGTTGTCATTCCAGAAACAGGTGGTGGCGGCGGAGGTGATGGTGATACCGCGTTCCTGCTCCTGTTCCATCCAGTCCATGGTGGCGGCGCCGTCGTGCACCTCACCGATCTTGTAGCTCATACCAGTGTAGTAGAGGATCCGCTCGGTCGTCGTCGTCTTGCCGGCATCAATGTGCGCCATGATGCCGATATTGCGGACCTTGTTGAGGTCAGTCAGCACATCCTGTGCCACAGAAGTCTTCCCAATCTTTCACGTGATCGACGTTGTCGGTTGGCCCGTTACCGGGCCGGGGTCACCAGCGGTAGTGCGCGAAGGCCCGGTTCGCCTCGGCCATCTTGTGGACATCCTCGCGCCGTTTCACCGCGGCACCCAGGCCGTTGCTGGCATCGAGGATCTCGTTGGCCAGCCGCTCAACCATGGTCTTCTCGCGGCGCGCCTTGGAGAAGCTGACCAGCCAGCGCAGTGCCAGCGTGGTGGAGCGATCCGGTCGGACCTCGACGGGCACCTGGTAGGTGGCGCCACCGACGCGACGGCTGCGCACCTCGAGGGCGGGCTTGACGTTGTCCAGCGCACGCTTGAGCGTGACGACCGGATCGGTGCCGGTCTTGTCGCGAGCCTGCTCGAGCGCGCCGTAGACGATGCGCTCGGCCAGTGACTTCTTGCCGTCCATCAGGATCTTGTTGACCAGTTGAGTCACCATTTGCGAGCCGTAGACCGGATCGTTGACCAACGGGCGCTTGGGTGCGGGGCCCTTGCGGGGCATTAGCTCTTCTCCTTCTTCGCGCCGTAGCGACTGCGGGCCTGCTTGCGGTTCTTGACACCCTGGGTGTCCAGCGAGCCGCGGATGATCTTGTAGCGAACACCCGGCAGGTCCTTCACACGACCGCCGCGCACCAGCACCATCGAGTGCTCCTGCAGGTTGTGGCCTTCACCCGGGATGTAGGCGGTGACCTCGACCTGGCTGGTCAGTTTGACGCGCGCGACCTTGCGAAGAGCCGAGTTCGGCTTCTTCGGTGTCGTTGTGTACACGCGAGTGCACACGCCGCGGCGCTGCGGGCTGCCCTTGAGAGCCGCGGTCTTAACCTTGGCGATCTTGTCCCGGCGACCCTTGCGGACCAGCTGGTTGATGGTTGGCATTTACCGGCTTTCTGTGTTGCGGTTCGTCTTCTTCAGCGTTGTTCACGTCTTCGTACTGCAGTTTTCGCCTTGCCGCGTACCCCGCGACCGGGCGTGTCACGCGCACTGAGCACCCTCGGAAAACAGGTGCATTTCCCGATGCTCACGACACGCGAATTGGCCCGGCGAGCGCGCCTGCGTCCAGTTTCCATTCAGCCGCACGCGCACCTGGCGGCCAGGCACGAAAGCTCACAATACCAGTCCGACGAGCGCAGTCCAAAACCGGAACGCTGGTTACTTACCGCAGGTCAGGCGGTACCGCCGGGGTCGTTGCGGTGCGCCATGCCAGCGGCAAGCCGCAGGACCATGTTGGAGAACACCGCGTCGGTGTCCACCCGGCCCGCCTCAGAGCCAACCCCGGGGGCGATCATTCCGGAGTTCATCACTCCGGTCATCTCCAGCAGCACGAAACCGTGCAGGGCCGCCCAGAACTCCAGTGCGGCGTAGAACGCGTCCTCGCCGACCAGACCGTAAGAGGCCAGCACGTCGATGACCGGTACCGCTGCGGCGTGGATCGCCGCGGTGTATTCGGGGTCGTCGCCGCCCAGGGGCATCCGGGTGAAGGCCGAGTAGCGGCCCGGATGGTGGCGGGCGTAGCTGCGGTAGGCGCTGGCCATCACCATGACCGCGTCGTCCCGGGTGCGCCCGGCCCCGACCGTGCTCAGCATTTGCAGGATGTCGCCGATGACCCGCATCCGCACCGTGCGCCGCAGGTCTTCGAGACTGTCGACGTGGTTGTACAGCGACGGGCCCTTGGTACCCAGTTGGGTCGCCAGCGCGTTAATCGTCAGCCCATCCCAACCTTCGCGGTCCAGGAAGGTCAGCGCGGCGTTGATAATCACGTCGCGACTGAGCTTCGGCGACTTGGCCGCCGGCCGAGATGTCATCTGGATCCTTCGACAGTCCGATCAGCCACGAACTCTAACCCGGCTGCCCGTGCCGCCCGGCGCCGTCGGCGAACCGCTGTGCCCCCGCAATCGACTCGGCCGCGACCTCCGACAGGCTGCCGAACTCGACGTCCATCGCGTCGACCTCGGCATGGCCCCACTGATACAACGCCGAGAGCCGGTCCGCGCGCATGCACCCCTGCGGCGAGCGAGCCAGTTCGGCGGCCAACTCCTCGGCGGCCTGCCGGGACTGGCCGGTGGGCACGACACGGTTAGCCAGGCCGATCGCCAGCGCCTCCTCGGCGCCGACCGCGCGGCCGGTGAGGATCATGTCCATCGCCCGGCTGTGCCCGATCAGCCGCGGCAGCCGGACGGTGCCGCCGTCGATCAACGGCACGCCCCAGCGTCGACAGAACACCCCGAACACCGCGTCGGATTCGACCACCCGCAAGTCGCACCACAGCGCGAGCTCAAGTCCACCCGCGACGGCGTAACCACTGACCGCGGCGATGACCGGTTTGGACAGAACCATCCTGGTGGGTCCCATCGGAGCCGTCCCGGTTGGTTGCGTCGGATTGGATGCAGGAGTTCCAATGGCCTTGAGATCGGCTCCGGCACAGAAGGTTCCGTGATCACCCCAGAGGACGGCGACCGATGCCGAATCATCGCGTTCGAACTCCTCGAATGCCTCGAACAGCGCGATCGCGGTGGGACCGTTGACCGCGTTACGAGCCTGCGGCCGGTCGATGATCACCGTCATCACCGGTGGATTGCGGACCACATGCACACTCATCGTGCCTTCAGTAACTCGTCGTCGCGGCGGGACGTGAGTAGATCGACGAATTCGGCGTAGGCGGCGCGCACCCTGTGCCCGGGCCAGTCGGCGGGCAGGAGTCCGGCGGGCAGAACCGGGTCGGTCAGCAGATGCCGGACCATTTCAGCGGCGACCGTGAACCGCCCCGGAATGGTGTCGACGGCGTTCATCTGACCCAACAGCCGATGACCGGTCTTCGACCATGCGGGCAGATCCCAGAGTTGGTGAGCCAGGTCTGCGGGATTGTCGTCGCGGGTGCGCAGTACCCGCACCCGGCCGAGGGCGATTGCGTGCAACTCGGCGTCGAGATTGTCCGGGCGCAGCCACACACCCTCGCGTAGTTCCCCGAACCGGTTGTCCTGCAGAGCGGTTCGCAAGGCTGCTCGGGTTCTGGCGTCAGTGCCGACGGTGGTGACGACCGCGGTGATCCATCTGCCGTCCCAATCGCGGGTGGCTGGATTGAGCGCGTCATCCTGGCGACGCTGGCGTTCAAGCAGTCGTCCCGAGAGCCGGTAGCCGTCATCGGAGCGCACCAGATCCCCGCCGCTGACCATCCGGGTCAGCGCAACCCGCAGCGTGGGTTCCCTGATGCCGAAATCGGATGTGAGCCTGAGCAACTCCGCTGCAGTCGCCCAGGCCGGGTGGGCGCCGAGCAGAACCGACAGCACCACTGAACGCGCGGTCAACGTCGACGGCGCCGCCTGGCTCAACCTTTCACCAGCGCGCGCTCGATGATGGCCGTCAGATCCAGTCCGGTGGGCAGGGTGCCGAATGCCCCGCCCCAGTCGCGTGCCATCCGGGTGGCCAGGAAGGCTTCGGTGACCGCGGGATGGCCGTGGCGCACCAGTAGTGATGCCTGCAGTGCCAGGGTGATGTCTTCGGCGACCTTGCGCGCGCGGTATTCAATCGTCGTCAGGTCGGTCAGACTGCTGCGTAGCGAATCGACGTGGGCGTCAAGTCGCGCATCGTTGCCTGCGGTGCTGGCGAGTTCATCGAACAGCACCTCGACGCACTCCGGCCGAGTTGCCATGGCCCGCAACGTATCCAGGGCACTGACATTTCCCGAGCCCTCCCAGATACCCATCAGCGGAGCCTCCCGGTAGATCCGCGGCATACCGGAGTCCTCGGCATATCCGTTACCGCCGAGACATTCCATCGCCTCGGCGGCGTGCGGTGTAGCGCGTTTACACACCCAGTACTTCGCCGCGGCCAGGCCGATGCGGCGTAGCAGTGTCTCGCGCTCATCGCCTCGGGTGGCCGCGTCGGTGGCCCCGGCCATCCGCATGGCGACGATGGTGGCCGCCTCGGCTTCGACAGCCAGGTCCGCAAGCACGTTACGCATCAACGGTTGGTCGATCAGATACTCACCGAAGACCTTGCGGTGCGCGGCGTGGTGGATGGCACGGGTGAGGCCCTGGCGCATGCTGGTGGCGCTGCCCAGGGTGCAGTCCAGTCGGGTGAGGTTGACCATCTCGATGATGGTCGGCACGCCTCGGCCCTCTTCCCCCACCAGCCACGCGACGGCGCCGTCGTATTCCACCTCGCTGGAGGCGTTTCCGTGATTGCCCAGCTTGTTCTTCAAGCGCTGCAGGAACATTCGGTTACGGGTGCCATCGGGCAATACCCGCGGCATCAGGAAGCAGCTCAGACCGGCCGGGGCCTGAGCAAGCACCAGGAACACATCGCTCATGGCGGCTGAGGTGAACCATTTGTGCCCGGTCAGCGTGTAGCTGCCGTCGGCATTGCGGACCGCCGCGGTGGTGCCGGCCCGCACATCGGATCCGCCCTGCTTCTCGGTCATCGACATACCCGCGGTGATACCCACCTTGGTGCCGGGGACCTTCAACTCAGGGTCATAGGTGCGACTGGTGAGCAGCGGCTCATAGACTTGCGCCAGTTCGGTGTTGTGCCGCAGCGCCGGCACGACGGCGTAGGTCATCGAGATCGGACAGACGTGGCCGGGTTCGGGCGTCCAGACACCCATCTTGGCGGCGCGAACGACGTGTGCTCCCGGACGATCGTCGGCCCAGGGCGCAGCGTGCAGCCCGTGGCCGATCGCGATGCGCATGAGTTCGTGGTAGGCCGGGTCGTACTCGATCTCATCGATCCGATTCCCGTAGCGGTCATGGGTGTGCAGAACCGGGCGGTTGCGGTCGGCGAGATCACCCCAGCGCTGGGCGGTGGCCCCGCCGGACAGCGCCCCGAGCTCGGTGACCTCGTCGAGTCCCCATCCTCCGCCCTCGCGGATCAGGGCTTCGATCAGCACCGGGGAGGTAGCGGGGTTCCAGTCGATCAGTGGCGGAACCTGGTTGGTGACGACATGAGTCTCGGGCACAGATCACTGTTACATTTTCCCGACAACCGCACAAGATACGTAACATTCCCATGTCAGGGTAAATTCGTTGCTCGGTCCGTTTCGGACCTCGGCGATACAGGGGAGATGTAGTGAACCACCCGACGATCTGTCTGAACATGATCGTGCGCAACGAGGCTCACATCGTGCACGAGCTGCTCGACTGCATCGCTCCCTACATTTCCTCCTGGGCCATCGTCGATACCGGCTCCGAGGACGGTACCCAGGACATCATCCGCACCCACATGGCCAATCTCGGGATTCCGGGCGAGCTGCACGAGCGGCCATGGAAGAACTTCGGCCATAACCGCTCCGAGGCGCTGGATCTGGCGCAGGGCCACGCCGACTACATCTGGGTGGTCGATGCCGACGATCTCGTGGTGGGTCGACCCGACTTCAGCGGACTCAGCGGCGATGCCTACGAACTCCGCTACGGCCCTTCAGACGATTTCACCTACTGGCGCCAGCAGATCTTCCGCGACGGGATGCCGTGGCGCTATGTCGGGGTGGTGCATGAGTGCATCGTCTGTGACCAGCCCTATGAGCCGCAGCGCCTGCTCGGCGACTACTACATTGACTCGCGGCGTCTGGGAGGACGCAACCTCGATCCGCAGAAGTATGCCCGGGACCGCGACCTGCTGCTCGCCGAGGTCGAGCGCGATCCCAATGAATGCCGTTCGGTGTTCTATCTCGCCCAGAGCTATTTCGACCTCGGGGACTACGCCAATGCGCGCCGGTGGTATCAGCGCCGATCGGAGATGGGCGGCTGGGAGGAAGAGGTCTATTACTCGCTGTTCCGGGTGGGCGAGTCGATGCTGCAACTCGACGAACCCTGGCCGGACATCCAGGACGTGTGGCTGCGCGCCTGGGAGACACGACCGACCCGAGCGGAGGCCCTGCACTCCATCGCCTGCCACTACCGCAAGCAGGGTCGCTACCAACTCGGCCACTTCTTCGCTCAGCGCGCCGCGTCGATCCCGGTGCCCGAGGCGGACATTCTGTTCGTGTGGGCCGCCGCGCACTCCTCGGCGGCGCGCGACGAGCAGGCGGTGTGCGCGTCCAATCTCGGACGTCACTCGGAAGCCTTCGCACTGTTCCGGCAGTTGTTAGCCGGCGAAAATCTCGCACCTGAGGAACGGGTCCGGATCGCGGTGAACCGCGATTTCTCAGTTCCGGCGAAACTCGACATCGCCTCGGCCTACCCCGCTGCGGCCGTCCACGCGATGCATCCTCGCCCGGACGCCGACGTGACGGTCACCGTCGCGTGCGGGTCGAACCTGACCGGCGCCGAGGCGGCGCTCAATTCGATTCTGAACTCGTGCGCCGACCGCAGCCGGATCAGCCGATTGCTCGTGGATGACTCCGAGCTCAACGAGGCCGAGCGCGCCCTGCTGCGCCTCCGGTATCCGTCAGCGCAGTCTCTCGATGCGGCGTTCACAGAATCCGCCGGAGCCAGACTTCGGCACATCTACGACAGCGTCGGCACCCGGTTCTGGCTGCATGTCGGTACCGGCTGGCGGTTCTTCGCGCCCGAGCGGCTACTCAGCCGACTGGCCGCGGTGCTCGACTCGGAACCGGACGTGGTGTCGGTGGCGGTCAACTTCGAGGACGCCACCGGTCTCACCGGCCGCAACGCCCCCGACGAGATCGTTCGTCGAGGCGTCGGCACCGGACGCTACGTGCTCACTGACCGCATGCCTGTCGGTCCGTCGATGGTCGATACACACCGCCTGGCCGGCATGGGCGGTATCGACACGAGTGCCGCGGATCTGCAGGCTGATCTGACGGCGCGAGCACAGGCAGCGGGCTTGCGGACCGCGACCCTCGATGAAGTGCTGTGCATCCCCAACCCTTAAAGGCGTCACCGATGGCAAGCTGGCATCCATGAGACCCAACACCGCCGTGCATGCCGGAGAGCACTTCATCGAGCACCGGGCTGTTGCACCTGAGGCGGTGGTGAAAGGCCATCCGCGCACCGGGCTGGCGACACTGGGTCGCTTCGGCGGCCTTGAGGTCGGCGTCTGGGAGATGACGCCGGGCGTGATGCGCGACGTCGAGGCCGACGAAGTATTCGTGGTACTGGCCGGTGCGGCAACCGTCGAATTCGCCGATGGCACAGCGCCATTAACGCTGAAACCCGGCGATGTAGTGCGACTGGCCGAGGGAGCCGAGACCATCTGGACCGTGACCGAAAACCTACGGAAGGTCTATCTCACGTAGTCCGGTCGGACTCGGCTTAACGGTTGGCGCGCAGGGATGAACCGAAAAGCTAGAGGGCGTCGGTGAGATCGCTTTCGATACCCTTCTTTCGGTCACTCATGCGCCGCATCTGGTGCAGCGGGATGTAGACCAGCATGATCGCAATGCCCATCAGGAACAGGCCCGGACCGGAGTCTGCCGACACGACGATGCGAGGTGCGTTCCAACCGCCGTAGGCCCACACCACCGCCCAGAAGACGAAGATGGCCAAGGCGACCCACTTCATGAACGTGGGCAGCCGGTACGGACGGTCCGCATCCGGACGCATGTGCCGGTACACGAAGTAGCCCAACAGCGCCAACGCGCAGGAGAACAGATAGCCGGCGTTGGAGAAGATGTAGATGACCAGTGGTGACCCCATGAACACGACCAGCACCGAGCACACCACGTTGAACAGCATGGCCCGTTGCGGGACGCCGTGGCTGTTGAGCTTGCCGAACCACTCGGGCAGGGCGCGATCTTCGGCGGCCTGCCATAGCGAGCGGCCGCACCCCATGATGGCGTTGAGCACGCTGAGAATCAGAGCGAGGATCAACGGGATGCCGATGAACCACTGAACCCAGGATGCATCGCCGAACAGTTTGTCGGCGAACTGGGTGTAGAGGGTCAGCGGGTCAAAGGTATCGAGTGTGGTACCCAGCACGCCGACGAACACCAGCGGAGTCATGATGTAGATGAAGGCGCCGTAAATACCCTCGGCAGTCATCGCGATCTTGGCGTCCCTCGCCGGATTACGACATTCGCCGACGTAACATGCGGCGGCTTCCATCGCGATGACGCTCCAGGTGATCGGGAAGACCCAGCCGAGGTAAAACGCGGGCGACCCGGTCACACCCTCGGGGAGATGAAATCCGGCAATGTTGCTCCAGTCGATGCTGCCGGGCTTGGCAAGCGGCAAAAGGACGAGCGCGGTGAGCGGCACAATCGACAACACGCCCAGCACGGTCGCGAACCGGGCGCCCAGGTGCAGACCGTAGTGCGCGGGCAGATACATGAACAGAATTCCGATGATGGCGATGATGAGAACCGTGCCGCCGATCGGTGTCCCGCCGATGTTTTCCAGGACGTTGAAACTGCCGCCGACCGGCAGGCCGAACAGCGCCACGATGTAGGACGCGGCCAGGATCATGTTGATCGGCGCCACCGGAAACCAGCCCAGCCAGTACGACCAACCGGCGAAGCCGCCGAGCCAGTGCGCGCGGCGCTTGCCCAGCAGTGGCGTGAACGACTCCTGCGCATAGGACGGCACGCCGCCGTGGCGGTCGGGCCACATCACCGCCAACTCCGCCAGACACAGACACAGCACCAGGCCGAAGACCGTGTTCAGGCCCATCCAGAAAATCGCGGCGGCGCCCATGCCCTGCACCGCGAAGGGGGCGATACCGGTGACCAAGATGGTTCCGGCCAAACCGATGACGAAAGCGCCCCACCAGTTGGTGGTCTTGGGCATTCCGCTGACCGATGCGGGAAGACTTTCAGTAGCCACCATGCCTCCAGTGAGTCGCGAGCTACGAACGGCATTTTGTCCGCTGTCGTGAATCTAGGCCTGGAATATGCCCCGGGCAGTGAAATTGCAAAAGTCCTCGCATCAGCCGCGGGGCACGCTGGTGACCTCGGCAAAGCCGCCCAGTTTCCGCCGGATAGCAGATTCGAAGTTTCCCTCCAGCAGGCCCCGAATCACACCCTGTTCCGGTGCTTCGACAATGACCTGGTCAGCTGTTCGGGCCTTAGCCACCCGCGAAATACTCGACGCGATATTTCGGGTCATCATGATCTGGCCATCCGCCCGAATCCCGAGTCGCAGCAACTGATCGATCGCTGAATCCACTCGATCCTGGGCGGTCTCGCGTTCTTTTTTTGTCGGCAACAAACCCGGGTTGGGCAAGCCAAATGATGAGCCGTGAATGCGGGCGATGATAAGCACGCCGACGAGGCCTCGGTTTGCCAAGGAGGCGGACAGCGCGATCGACTCGGGCCGAAACTCGCCACCGGTCGAGGCGAGCAGAACCGACACGTGCTCGGTCGGCTGAGGATCCGCCCTTCCGCCGCGACCAAACACCGAACTCCAACCCCCCGTTGAACTAGCGGGTGACCCCGACCGGGTCGATTCCGAATTCGGTGCCCGCGTCGATGAGCACATCGAAGAGGTATTGACCGGAGGAACGCTCACAGTGAACCAGATACGAGGGCACCTGGTCGCGGTCGTCACGGATGAAATCGGTGGTGACGCCGGCGATCGCGGTTCGAAACGCTACACCGTTCGGACTCACCGAATCGGCAAGGTTCACCGCGCACTGCTTGGCGAGCATTTTCGCGGTGTCGGCGCCGGTGATCCGCATGAGTGCGCGCCCGTGGGTGACGTCCACCCACGACGCATATGCCCCGGGCGCGTCCAGCACCAGACCGGCCACCAGTGAATCGGGTGTCACGCCGGCCGAAAGTAGGTACCACTCGCCGGGAGCCGACCCGGCACGCAGGGTCGATCCAACGTTCGCCGAGCGGCCGGTGGGCGGGAGTGAATCAATCAGCGGGTGCGCGCCGGCGGTTCGGATGACCACCTTGGTGAGGTGGCTCTCGTCGGCGATTGTCAGTGCGGAGTGCGACGTGCGGGTCGACACCTCCCATCCGTCGATGACCTCGTGCGGCCCGTCGAACATGATCGGACTCCGCGCGATCACCCCTGGCGCGATCGGAACAGTTTCAGCCACGAAGACGCACCCCCTCAGGATCGACGAACGCGAGGTCCTCGCGCACAATCGCATCGACGCGATCGCCGTTCTCCAACACAATGGTGACCCTCGACCCGGGTGCAGCCAGTGCTGCCGGAACGTGGGCAAGGCAGATAGATCGCTTGAGCGTGGGCGACATTCGACTGGAGGTTATTCGGCCGACGATCTCACTACCGTTGCGCACGATCTGACTCGCCTCCGGAGGTACCAGATTCGGATTCACGGTCTCGACGGCCACCAGATGCGAGTAGTCGCCGTCCCGCCTCTCTTGCCAGGCGAGCTCGGGCTTACCCGAGAAGTCCTCCTTGGCCAGTTTCACCAAGCCGCCGAGTCCGGCCTGATAGGCCTGCGTCAGGCCGTCGGTGTCCTGGCCCACGATCAGGTGACCTTTCTCCAGCCGCAGGATGCGCTGTGCCTCGATACCGAACGGGGCGATGCCGAGATCTTGTCCGACTTCCAGGAGGGTCTGCCACACGTGCAGTCCGTAGGAGGCCGGCACATGGATCTCGAAGCTGAGCTCGCCGGTGAAGCCGATCCGCCAGACGATGCAGTTGGCGACCCCGGCGACGGTGCCGGTACGCACCTTCATATAGCCGAACGCCGCCGGGTCGAGATCGATATCGGTCACCCGGCTCAGCAACTCGCGCGACTTCGGTCCCGCGATGTTCATACTGCACAGTGCCGTAGTCAGCGGGGTGATCGTGACCTGCCAGTCGCGGTGCACCGTCTGCAGCCACATCTCGAGCCAGTCCCATACCGCACCCGCGCCTGATGACGTCGTCGTCATCAGGTAGTGGTCATCGCCGAGTCGCCCGGTGACACCGTCGTCCATGACTACGCCATCTTCAGCACACATCACGCCGTACCGCACCGAACCGACCGCAAGATTATTCCAGTTATTGGTGTAGACGAGATTGAGCAATTTGACGACATCGGGCCCGTGCAGGTCGAGCTTGCCCAACGGAGTCAGATCGATGATCCCGACATTGGAACGAACATTGAGGACCTCGGCCGCCGGGTTGCCGTACCGGTCTGGTCGAATCCACTGTCCGGCGACCATATCCGTCGCGCCATGTTCGGTGTGCCACAACTGAATCGGTGACACCCGAACCGGCTCGAAGACGCGACCGGCCAGTGCACCGAGGCTGATCGGAGCGTATGGGGGACGCCACACGGTGGTTCCGATGCTCTGCACATCGCGATTAGTGGCCTGGGCGAGCACAGCCATCGCATTCACGTTTTCGAACTTGCCCTGAGCGGGGCCCATGCCTGAGGTGGTGAAGCGCTTGGCCAGTTCTGAGGAGTCGTAGCCCTCCTTGGCGGCGGAAACGATGTCCTTGCTCTTGACGTCCTCAGAGTAGTCGATGAAACCGACCGTCGTGCTCTGGAAGAGCCCAGGGTGCGCTTCCGGAACCAGCGCCGCGACATCTTTCGCCGCATCCCCACGCGCCCGGGCCGCGGCTTCGGCGCCCACCGCCCGGCCGTGTGCGATCAGTTCCGCGGTGCTGCCATCACCGACGATGCCGCCGGTCGCCATCACCCGGGTCGTCGTCACTCCACCGGGGGTGAACCGGGCCGCCTGCGGGTTCCACACCGGGCGATCGCCCGCCATGTTCAGCAAGCTGGTCGGAGCGGTCCATCCGGTGGCGGTCACCAGCAGGTCGGCGCTGGTCGTAGATCCGTCCCCGGCCTCGACTCCGCTCAGTTTCCCGCGTCCGACACCGCGTATGACGTTCTCACCCTTGCGTGCGTCCAGCACGCGGGCGATCTCGACGCCGGCGCCGCGAAGCCTTTCGACTGTCTCATCGCCGGTGGAGTTGGCGATGAACACGACCGCCCTGGCGCCAGGCTTGACCGCGTGCAACCCGGTGAGGCGCAGTGCCGCGGTGGACAGCATCACGCCGGGCAGGTCATTGCCCTCGAAGACGTAGGGACGCTCGATCAGGCCGGCGGCAACCACCAAGGTGCCGACCCGCGCTTTGATCAGACGTTCCCGGGCCCAGATTCCGCTGCGCTGCACCACCCCAACCCAGTTGTCGTCGTAGCGACCCAGGACGACCGAGTCGGTCAGCACCTCGATATTGTCGAAGCTCGCGACCTCAGCGCGAAGCGCGGTCAGGGCTGCCAGTTCGTCGGCACCGCCGTAACGCAGGTGGCCACCGAGGTCGTATTCCTCCTCGACCAACATCACGTGGGCACCGGAGCGGGCCGCCTCGATCGCGGCAGCCATACCGGCCGGACCGCCACCGCCGACGAGGACATCAGGGTGCGCGAAGCGCTTGTCGAAGATCTCGTGCGGGGCACCGATCGGCGGGGGGCTGCCGCCGGGGGCGAACTGTGAGAGCACCTTCTGGTATAGCGGCCACAATGCCTGCGGCCTGATGAAGGTCTTGTAGTAAAAGCCCGGGCCCAGGAACCGACCCAATCGCTTGTTGACGGCACGAACGTCGAAGCTCAGTGACGGCCACGCATTCTGCGCTTTGACCACATCACCGTCGCGCACCATTCGATGCGCCCCCCGAACATTGGGTTCCTGGCCCACCTGGAACGAGCAGTTGGGGTCGTAAAAAGTTGCGCTCAGAACACCGCGGGGCCGATGGTATTTGAAGCTTCGCGCCGTCACCCGAACCCCAGAGGCCATCAGCGCCGACACGATGGTGTCACCGGCATAGCCACTGAGCGGCGAACCATTCCAGGTGAAGTTCACCGGCTGGCCGCGATCTATCACCTCACCGGGCTGGGGTCCGATTCGCCAGTTGCCTACCGCGCTCATGCGCCCGTCTCCTTGTCTGCATCAGGACTCGGTGCCGGTGCGCCGAACGGGACGACCCAGCGGATTTGGTTGGTATCGGTGTTGCGTTCGGCGCTGATGTAGCGGCGACAACCCGACGCGTGAAACCACGACTCCCGAACCCAGCCCAGCGGGTTGTCGTGCTCGTAGAGGTAGCGACGCCATTGCTCGGGCGTGGAGTTCGCGACATCGCGAGACTTCCCCGACTCGCCGGCATGGCGAAACTCAGTGCTGTTGCGGGGACCGCAGTGCGGGCAATCGATAAGAAGCATGTCCAACTCCGATTCAGTGACCGACCGATGCTGCGCCCTTTTCGCCGACGAGACGTCCGTCGGCGAAACGAGCCAGATCGAAAGCAGCGATGAGTTCAGGGGTACGGCCGGTGGCGATCAGTTGCGCCATCTGCTCACCAGAGACCGGGCCTGCCTTGAAGCCGTAGGTTCCCCAGCCGACATCAACGAGAAATCCGTCAACCGGGGTGAAGCCCATGATCGGTGAGTAATCCGGTGTCATATCGCACAGGCCGGCCCACTGGCGCAACAACTTCAGGGAACCGATCGAGGGAATCAGCTCCAGGATATGAGTTGCCAGACCCTCAGTGAACTCCAGTGAACCACGCATCGAGTAGGACGGGTACGGATCGACACTCGCGCCGAACACGAGCTCGCCTCGATCGGTCTGGCTCACGTACACATGCAATGAGCCGGAGACGATCACCGCGGGCAGGAACAACTTGACCGGTTCGGTGACCGCGGCCTGTAGCGGGTGGGTGATCAACGGCATCTTCACCCCCACCATGTCAGAGATGGTCGAGGCCCAGCCGGCGGTGCAGTTGACGACTATCGGCGTCGAGATATCCCCCCGACTGGTGCGTACACCGGTGACTTTGCCGCCCGCGGTATCGATTCCGAGTAATTCGGTCTGCTGGTGGATCTCGACGCCGAGGTGGCTCGCAGCCCGCGCGTAACCCCAGTTGACTGCGTCGTGCCGGATGATGCCGCCGGGCGGGTGATAGAGGGCGCCGAGAATCGGGTAGCGCGCATGTTCGGAAACGTCAAGATAGGGCACGATCTTGCCCACTTCTTTGGCATCGATCACCCGACTGTCGATGCCCTGCAGCTTATTCACTTCGGCGCGCCACTGCATCGTGCGCATTGATGCGTCGTTATGCGCGAGGGTGAGGTGTCCGCGCTGAGAGAACATCACGTTGTAGTTCAGATCGACGGAGAGGTCTTCGTACAGCTTGACTGAGCGGTCGTAGAACCGCACGCCTTCGGGCGTCAGGTAGTTCGACCGCACGATCGCCGTATTGCGACCGGAGCCGCCGCCACCCATATACGACTTGTCGATGACCGCCACATTGGTGATGCCGTGGTTGGACGCCAGATAGTAGGCCGTCGCCAAACCATGGACACCCGCGCCGACGATGACGACATCGTAGGACTTCTTGAGTTCGTGCTGATCGAAACTCCGTGGCCAATCCGAGTGGGTCACGCCCCGGCGGAAGATGTCGAAGGCCGAGTACCGAGCCGAACCCCTGCCTTTGCGAGTTGAACTACCGATTGCCATGGCCATACGCCTTCACTGAGAGAAATTGAACGGGCATTGTGATCAGAGTGCGTGGACCGTGCGGTGCCTCGCCGTCGAACTGAAGTGAATCTCCCGGCTCGAGCAGATACGACGAACCGCCCACGCCGTACTGCATCTCACCGCTGATCATGAACAGGAACTCGGTTCCGGCATGCTGATAGAGCGGAAACACCTCGGTTCGCTCCATCAGGGTCACCAGCATCGGCTCCAGCAGTCGATGCGGACCGCGGGAGGCGCCCAAGAGCTGATAGCGGTGACCCGCGGCGCTGCGTGGGCTCAGCTCCAGGCCACGCCCGGCCTTGACCAGGAGAACATCGGTCTCTTCCTCAAGTCCGCGGAAAAAAGCCGTGATCGGAGCGTCAAGCGCTGTCGCCAATCGGACCAGAGTGCTCAAACTCGGTGTCGTCTGGCTGTTTTCGATCTTGGAGAGCATTCCTTTACTCATGCCCGCCTCATCAGCCAGGCGGGCCAGCGACCACCCAAGACGAGCCCGGAGCTCCCGCAGTTGGGTGGCCAGCACCCGCTCGACCGCCTCCTCGAGTGAGGGCCGATCGAGCGGTTCGGGCGGTTCGTCTGCATCAAAGGCTGCGGTCATGGTGTCTCAGCGGTCATGGTGTATCAATCAGAAGCCCTGGCCGGGAATCCAGGACGTGCCGGCCAGCGGCACCTTGGCCATCGCCGCGGCTTCGATGGTGAGTGCGACGAGATCCTCGGGCTCGAGATGGTGAACGTCGTTCTTGCCGCAGGCACGCGCCAGCGTGGTCAGCTCCATGGTGAGCGCCTTGAGGTAATTGGTCAGCCGCCGCGCGCCCACCTCGGGATCCAACCGCTTCGAGAGCTCGGGGTCCTGCGTTGTGACGCCCACCGGACAGGCCCCGGACTGGCACTCATGGCAGAAGCCCGGGGCGGTGCCCAGTGCGGTGTAGTCGGCCGTGACGTCGATGTGCGTGCCATCGGATTCGTAATACGGGGAGTTGCAGCCCAGCGCAATGAGCGATGCCACGCCGATCGAGACAGCGTCGGCACCGAGAGCCAGCGCCTTGGCGATATCGGCACCGGTGCGGATTCCGCCCGAGACGATGAGTTGCACGGTGCCGGTCATGCCCATCTCGCGGATCGCGTCAGCGGCAAGACGAACGGCGGGCAGCGTGGGAATGCCGGTGTGTTCGATGAAAACGTCCTGCGTGGCGCCGGTACCGCCCTGCATTCCGTCCACGACGACTACATCGGCACCCGCGGCGATCGCGAGCTTGACGTCGTTGAACACCCGGGTGGCGCCGAATTTGACATAGATCGGCTTCTCCCAGTTGGTGGCTTCACGGAGTTCGCGGATCTTGATGGTCAGGTCATCAGGACCGGTCCAGTCCGGGTGGCGGCAGGCCGAACGCTGATCGACCCCGGCAGGCAGAGTGCGCATACCGGCGACCCGCTCGCTCACCTTCTGGCCGAGCAGCATGCCACCACCGCCGGGCTTCGCACCTTGACCGACGACAACCTCTATTGCATCAGCCAACCGCAGATGTCCCGGGTTGAACCCGTAACGCGAGGGCAGGCATTGATAGACGAGAAGCTTGGATGCCCGTCGCTCCTCCTCGGTCATTCCACCGTCACCGGTGGTGGTCGATGTGCCAACCGCAGTCGCGGCCCTGCCGAGTGAATCCTTGGCAGCGGCAGACAATGAACCGAAACTCATGCCGGCGATCGTGATCGGGATGTCGAGTTCGAGGGGCTTGCTGGCGAACCTGTTGCCGAGCACGGTCTTGGTCTCGCAACGTTCGCGATAGCCCTCGAGCGGATACCGCGACATCGACGCGGTGATGAAACTCAGATCGTCGAAGCTCGGCACCTGCCGTTTAGCGCCCCAGCCTCGGATCTCGTAACGGCCGGTTCGCGACATCGTCTGGATCTGCGAAATGACCTCGTTCGGGTAGGTGGCGCTTTCCCGGAACGCAGGCGTGGCGTCATCGTCGAGGTTCATCAATACCTCTGATTCTTCAGCGCGTCGAAGTTGTACAACTGCTTCGCCGAGATCACTTTGGTGACGTTGGCCGCGTCGATGTGATCGAAGCCGGCGGCGGTGCACATCTGACGAATCATCGAAATATCCGCCTCGGTGAGATCTTCGGTGCGGGCGTCGGCCCCGAGTGAGCGAATCGTGCCGCCCACATAGACAACGGCCTCGTACAGCGAATCACCGAGCGAGTCGCCGGCGTCGCCGCCCACCAGTACGGTGCCGGCCTGGGCCATGAATGCGCTCATATGTCCCACATTTCCTGCTACGGCAAGGTTTCCACCCTTGAGTGAAATCGCGGCTCGAGACGACGCATCGCCCTCGATGATCACCAAACCGCCATGGGCGGTGGCCGCGGTCGACTCACTGGCATTGCCGCGAACTCGCACGACGCCACTCATCAGGTTCTCGCCCACGCCCCAGCCCACACTGCCATTGATGGTGAAGTCCGGCCCATCGCACAGGCCGGCGGCGTAGTAGCCGGTGTTGCCATTGACGGTGATGTGGATCTTGTTGGTGAGGCCAACACCGAGGTTGTGCGCCCCGCGAACCTCGATCAGGGTGACCTGCGCGCCGTCGGGGAGCGCCCGCAGGGCGCGGTTAACGGCGGTGACACCCAATTCACGGACGTCCAACGTCGTCGATGTATCGGTCTGCGCGCTCATCGGGTCACACCACCCATGTGTGGATCTCCTCGGGTTGGGGTTCGAATACCCGGGCGTCGTCGATGCCGGGCAGGCTGGCGAGTGCGTGGTATTCGCTGGCAACGGCGACGTAGGCGTCGGTTTCGGCGATCACCATTGGTTTGCACGCGAACGCATCGCGCACGACTGAGAAGGATCGCTCGGCGGTGACGACGAGGGTGAAGAATCCGTCGAATTCCTTCAGCACGTGCCGCATCGCCTCTTCGAGATCATCACCTAGTTCCATCCGGTGGCCGATGAATTGAGCGGCTACTTCGGTGTCATTGTCGGTAAGACACTCGACGCCCGCATCGGACAGTTGACGCCGGATACTGGCGTGGTTGGAGAACGAACCGTTATGCACCAGTGCGAGATCATTGCGTGGGCTGAACGGATGCGCACCGTCGGTGGTGACAGCGGACTCGGTGGCCATGCGGGTGTGGCCCAGTGCCATGTAACCGGTCATTGATCCGACGCCGTAGTGCTCGCATATCTCGCGGGGCAGTCCGACATCTTTGATCAACTTCATCGCATGACCGACGCCGACGACGGTGATCTGCTCCTCGGCGGCTTGCTTGAGACCCTCGAGTACGGCAGCCTCGCCGGCCGCGGTGACCAAAAACGCGATGTTGTCGATTATCTCGATGTCCGACGACGTACCACTCGAGGCGTCAACCGCGGACTGGACGGCCTTCCAGTTGGTGCTGTCCCCGTCGCCACGCAGGGACCAACGGCGCGATCCTTTCGGCACGCCGCGGTCGTAGATTGCCATACCTGACGAGTCCGGCCCGCGGGTCGTCATCTCCTCCAACATGGCGGAAAAGTGCAGGCCAAGGTGGGCCTCTAAGGCGGGTTCACGAACCAGCAGACCGACGATTCCACACATCTGCCGCTACTCCAGTCAATTTCGGGGTTGCATCAGGGTATACAGCGGCATAGTAACAATCAACCCCTTGATTTTGTATGTGGGTTGGAGTTTCGCGAATTCGCCATCTGTTGCCTCGGGGTGGACAGTACGCTCCAGGTCAGATAGCCGCCACCCCAAGGGAGCACTTCGTGTCAGACAATCGCCAAGAACTGCGGGCCCGCGCCGAAGCCGACGGTATCGAGTTCTTCCTCGCCATGTTCGTCGATATGCACGGCAAACCGTGCGCGAAGCTCGTACCGATGGCGAGTTTCGACCTGCTGATGGACGGCGGCGCTGGGTTCGCCGGATTCGCCGCCGGCCCCATGGGTCAGGATCCATCCGATCCCGACATGTCTGCCGTGCCGGACACCGACTCGTACACGGTCGTACCGTGGGAGAAAGGTGTCGCCGTTCTCATGTGCGACATCCATGTGAACGGCGAGCCGTGGAACTTCTCACCACGGGTGATCCTCAAGCGCGAGCTGGCGAAGCTGGCCGAACGCGGCATCACCATGATGGCGGGTTTCGAGGCCGAGTACTCGCTGCTGCGCCGCACCGAGAATGGTGGCATCGCCATTGCCGATCAACTGGATTCGGCATCGGCCCCGTGCTACGACGCCAAGGCTCTCAGTCGCTCGCTGCCGTTTCTGCAGACCACATCGCGCTATATGAACCAGCTCGGGTGGACCAACTACGCGAATGATCACGAGGATGCCAACGGACAGTTCGAGCAGAACTGGAAGTACGCCGACGCGCTCACCTCGGCAGACCGGCTGATCTTCTTCCGCTACATGGTGCACGTGCTGGCACAGCGCGAGGGCAAGCTGGCCACGTTCATGCCCAAGCCGTTCTCGAACCTGACCGGTAACGGTCTGCACATCCACACATCACTGTGGCAGGGCGATAAGCAGTTGTTCGCCGCCGAGGGTGACGATCCACATGGTTTGGGCCTCTCGCCGATGGCATACAGCTATATCGCCGGGATCTTGGACCATGCGCGAGCAGCAGTGGCCATCACCTGTCCAATCGTCAACTCCTACAAGCGAATGGGAGTTGGCGCACCGGACTCCGGCGCTACCTGGGCACCCGCGTACATCTCCTATGGCGGTAACAACCGGACGCAGATGTTGCGAATCCCCGAACCTGGTCGGGTCGAACACCGTGGCACCGACGGTGCCGCCAACCCCTATCTGGCGCTTGTCGCGATACTGGCATCAGGCATGGACGGGATTGATCGCAATCTTGCGCCGGGTCCACCGAATACCGAAAATCTGTACGCGATGTCACCGGTCGAACTCGCCAAGCGGGGCATCTTCTCGGTGCCCGGCACCCTGATGCACGCCACCGAGGAATTGGCGAAGGACGATGTATTGCGCGCAGCCTTCGGTCCGGTCCGCAACGGTAGCCACTATCTCGACTACTTCATCAAGACCAAACAGGACGAGTTCAGGGCCTACCATGCCGTGGTGAGCGACTGGGAGATCAACCGCTACCTGACCCTGTTCTAGCCGGACCCCGCCAAGACGCGAGAAGCCCCCGCGCCAAGGGCGGTCTCAAGGGGGTTTCTCGCGTCTGCGTGACTACCGGTAGTCGGAGTAACCGTAATCGTCGAGCGGGACAGCGGGACCGGTGGCCTGCCCGAAGTCGGGGCTGTAGTACTGATCCTCGTACGACGGGATCGTGTACGCCGCGGCGCGGGCCTCTTCGGTGGGCTGAACCTGGATGTTGCGGTACCGGTTGATACCGGTACCGGCCGGGATCAGCTTGCCGATGATCACGTTTTCCTTCAGACCGCGGAGCTTGTCGCTGCGGCAGTTGATCGCCGCATCGGTGAGCACCCGGGTGGTCTCCTGGAACGACGCCGCACTCAGCCACGAGTCGGTGGCCAACGATGCCTTGGTGATACCCATCAGCACCGGACGACCGGCTGCCGGCTCGCCGCCTTCGGCGACGACCCGACGGTTCGCCGACTCGAACTCCGCGCGCTCGGTCAACGAGCCGGGCAGGAACTCCGTGGCACCCGAATCGATGATCGTGACGCGACGCAGCATCTGCCGGATGATGACCTCGATGTGCTTATCGTGGATCGACACGCCCTGGGCCCGGTAGACCTCCTGCACCTCCTTGACGAGGTGGATCTGCACCTTGCGCGGGCCCTCGACACGGAGCACGTCGTGCGGGTCGGCCGAGCCCTCCATGAGCTGCTGACCCACCTCGACGTGGTCACCGTCGGCAAGCAGCCGCTCGGTCCCGTCCGCGTGCTTGAACACGCGCAACCGCTGACGCTTAGAGAGCTTTTCGTACACGACCTCCTCGCTCCCGTCATCGGGAACGATGGTGATCTTGTAGAACTTGTCACTCTCCTCGAGACGAGCCCGTCCGGCGACCTCGGCGATCGGGGCCTTGCCGCGCGGGACACGGGCCTCGAACAGCTCCTGCACACGGGGCAGACCGCCGGTGATGTCCTCACCGACGCCACCCTGGTGGAAGGTGCGCATGGTCAGCTGCGTGCCGGGTTCACCGATGGACTGCGCGGCCACGATGCCGACGGCCTCACCGATATCGACCAGCTTGCCGGTGGCCATCGAGCGGCCGTAGCACATCGCGCAGACGCCGTCGGCGCTGGCGCAGGTGAGCACCGAGCGGACCTTGACGCTCGTGATGCCGGCGCCCAGTGCCGCATCGATCGCCGGGTCGCCCAGGTCATGCCCACGCTCGACGATGACCTTGCCCTTGGCATCGACCGCGTCAGCGGCCAGTGTGCGGGCGTACGCCGAGGTCTCGACGTGCGGATCCCGGATCAGGGTCGCCTTTCCGTCGGGCCCAGTCGCGCGCTCGGCCAGGTCGACGACGATGCCACGCTCGGTGCCGCAGTCGTGCTCGCGCACGATCACATCCTGAGAGACATCCACCAGACGACGGGTCAGATAACCCGAGTCGGCGGTGCGAAGTGCAGTGTCCGCCAGACCCTTTCGCGCGCCGTGGGTGTTGATGAAGTACTCCAGCACCGTCAGGCCCTCGCGGAACGAGGACTTGATCGGACGCGGGATGAACTC
>NZ_JAEMSG010000041.1 GCF_016462945.1 Mycolicibacterium sp.
CGTCGACGACGTCTTGGGCGTAGGCGAGGGTCTGCCGCCGCACGCCGGGGCGGACTGCGGCGGGTAGGGCTTCGGAGGCGTTGAGCAGTTCGGTGACCGCGCCGGCCTCCTGCTCGGTCGCATCCTGAGCCGATTGGTAATTGTCCCAGGCGGTCGTCAATGCGAAGGCCGCCACCAGCGGGTACAGCACGCCGACCAAGGTGAACGCCTGTCCGGTGACCGACATCGACTTCTCCAGCCGGGATTGCGGAACCAAACGACGGAACAGCAGTAACCCCGACACGGCCAGGCCGACCATGACCAGGACGGTGGCCGTGGCGACGATGGCAGCGGGCTGCTGAAGTACCCAGTTCACCGATGTACAGTAGCCGGTTTACCGGATCAGGCCAGCAACCTGGCGGGATCGGTATCCGGCAGATTCAGGGCCTCGCCAACGTGGTCGTTGAGCAGCAATCCCTCGTGCGTCGACAGTCCTTTTGCCAGAGCGGGATCGGACTTGCATGCGTCCCGCCAACCCTTGTCTGCGAGCTTGAGCACATAGGGCATGGTCGCGTTGGTCAGAGCGAAGGTTGACGTGCGCGGCACCGCGCCGGGCATATTGGCCACGCAGTAGAAAACCGAGTTGTGCACCGCGAATGTCGGTTCGTCGTGCGTGGTGGGTTTGGAATCCTCGAAGCAGCCACCCTGATCGATGGCGATGTCCACCAGCACTGAACCCGGCTTCATTCGCGCGACAGTGGCATTGGTGACCAGCTTGGGTGCCTTGGCGCCCGGGACCAGAACCGCGCCGATCACCAGATCGGCCTGGGTGACGGCGCTTTCGAGTTCCAGCCGCGAGGAGTAGCGGGTCTCGATGGCGCCGCCGTACTCGGCGTCGATCTTGCGCAGTGCGTTGACGTTGAGGTCGAACACCGTCACGTGCGCTCCCATACCCCAGGCGACGGCGGCGGCGTTATCGCCGGCCATTCCGCCGCCGATCACCACGACCACCGCCGGTGCCACACCGGGAACGCCACCCATCAGTACGCCGCGACCGCCCTGGGTGCGCATCAGGTGGTAGGCGCCGACATGTGCGGACAGCCGTCCGGCCACCTCGCTCATCGGCGCCAAAAGTGGAAGCGCGACAGATCCGTCCGGGCCGGCGGTCTGCACGGTCTCGTAGGCGATCGACGTGGTGCCCGACGCCAGTAGGGCATCGGTGCACGGACGCGACGCCGCCAGATGCAGGTAGGTGAACAACACCTGGCCCTTGCGCATCCGGCTGTACTCCGGCTCGACGGGCTCCTTGACCTTCAGCAGCAGGTCGGCCTCGGCCCACACCTCGTCGGCGGTGTCGACAAGCCGCGCGCCGGCCGCGGTGAAGTCCGGGTCGTGAATGGCCGACCCCTCGCCGGCCCCGGACTGGATTACCACCTCATGGCCGCGGTGCACCAGTTCGGCGACCCCGGCCGGGGTGATGGCAACGCGATACTCGTTGTTCTTGATTTCGGTGGGAATGCCGACGCGCACGGGTGCTCCTTGATCGCGGATATATGACTCTAAGTGTGAAGATATTTCGGACTCACTGCAATCGATTGATTGAAAATTCGCTAGAATATCGTTATGGCCGAACAAAAATCGAAAAAATCGCTTAGCCAGGTGGCTGAACCGAAGGATATTCGGGCCGCCGATCTCGATGAGATCGACCGCCGCCTGCTGACGCTCCTGCACGCCGATGCCCGGACGTCCAACAGCGCGTTGGCCGACGCCGTCGGTATTGCGCCGTCCACCTGCCATGGCCGGGTGCGACGACTGCAGGACCTCGGCGTGATTCGGGGTTTCCACGCCGAAATCGACCCCGCGGCCATCGGATTGCCGCTGCAGGCGATGGTCTCGGTGAGTCTTCAGTCCGGTTCCCGGGGCAAGATCCGCAGCTTCGTCCAGCAGATTCGGCGCAAGCCGCAGGTGATCGACGTCTACTTCCTGGCCGGCGCCGACGACTTCCTCATCCATGTGGCCGCCCGCGATACCGACGATCTGCGGTCGTTCGTAGTCGACAACCTCAACGCCGACTCCGATGTGGCTGGAACCCAGACCTCACTGATCTTCGAGCATCTGCGCGGGGGAGCGCCGCTATAACTCACGCTCCCTCGCCGAGCAGCCGCTCTGGGTGGTGGAAATCATTGGTGCCGCCGAGAAGTGGAAGTTGTGGCGGCGGAATCCATTCGGTATCACCGTTGGCCAACTTGCGGGTCTTCCAGCCCTGGTCGAGCAGTTTGTGGTGGGCCGCGCACGCGAAAGTCAATCGATCGACGTCGGTGTTACCACCGTTGACCCACTCGTCGACATGATGGACTTCACATCGGTAGCCGGGAGCCTCGCAGCCCGGATGGCTGCATCCGCGTTCGCTCCCGTGCAGGACAATTCGCTGATCGGCGCTCGCGATCCTTTTTGACCGCCCCAGATACAACGGACGTCCGTTGTCACCGTCGAACACAGCGAGGTAGTGGTAGGCGTGACTCGCCATCCGGATCAGATCGGACATCGGTAGCAGCGTGCCGCCGGCCGTCACTGCATACCCGGACTTTGCCTGCAAATCCTGGACGGTGGTGGTGGCGATCACGGTGACCGGAAGTCCGCGGTGGGTGCCTAGATCGGGATTGCCGAGTTGACTGCGCACCAATGCCACCAGCGCGTCGTGCTGGCGCTGAGCATGGCCGCGCGGGTCGCGCTGAGCGCGCACTTCGTCGGGTTCGCCTCCGGTGCAGGGACTCTGGTCGTCCGGGTTGCACATTCCGGGTGCGGCGAACTTGGCCATCCAGCTTTCGAAAAGCGACCGCAACTCCGGCGTTGCAACGAGTTTGGCAGTACTCATACCGTCCGGATGCTGGCCGCCGCACCAGGTGAAGCCACGCTTACGTGCGCGGTCCGCATCGGAGAAGACCCCGTCGGGGTTGACCTGGGTAGCCAACCGCTCGGCAACCTTGTCCAGTTGATCGGGCCGCAGCAGCGCTGCCTGCTTGGCCAGGATTTTCTCGCTATCCGCAACCACGTCGGGTGCAATGTGGTGAGGGAGTTCCCGGATGAATTTCTGAATCGTGCGCAAATGCTCGGGATCGAGCGTGCCCCGAAGCCATGCCGCGGCGGTGGCCGGCAACTCCGGTGGCAACGGCTGACCGATGAGCGTGCTGCGAGGGGCCAACTGTGCAGCATCCCGAATCCGCCGCCGGGCCTCGGTACGACTGATTCGCAGCACATCGGAGAGCGCGATGTGCACCGGTGGGAATCCTTCGAACTGCTCCAACCGATGAATGATGGCGTGGCCCGCTGCGACCTGTCGGCGAATGGCCGTCTCCATGCGTTCGAGCACGCGGAAGCGCTCATCGGGATTCAGGCCGTCGAGGTCAGCCGACCCCAACGCATCCACCGCCGCATCGAGAGCATCCAACTCACCCGAAATCGAACTCATGTTCGAAATAATACGACGGCGGTCTGACAAATTCCGCCGACTACGCTCACACCATGCGAGTAGGGGTTTTGGGCGCTAAAGGCAAGGTCGGAGTGGCGATCTGCGCTGCCGTGCGCGAGGCCGCGGGCCTCGAGTTAAGTGCGGAAGTCGACGCCGGTGACCCGCTGGGTCTGTTCACCGCCAGCGGCACCGAAGTCGTCATCGACTTCACCCACCCCGATGTCGTCATGGACAACCTGAAGTTCCTCATCGACAACGGTATCCACGCCGTCGTCGGCACTACCGGTTTCACCGACGCCAGAATCGAGCAGGTCCGCACCTGGCTGGCCGCTAGCCCCAAAACCGGTGTGCTGATCGCCCCGAACTTCGCCATCGGCGCGGTGCTGTCGATGTACTTCGCGCAAAAAGCCGCGCCGTACTTCGAGTCCGCTGAGGTGATTGAACTGCACCATCCGCAGAAGGCCGACGCGCCGTCGGGCACCGCGACACGTACCGCCAAGCTCATCGCTGAGGCCCGAAAAGGTATGCCGCCCAATCCGGATGCCACGAGCACCGGCCTACCCGGTGCCCGCGGAGCCGATGTCGCAGGCATCCCCGTGCACTCGATACGACTCACCGGTCTGGTAGCCCACCAGGAGGTGTTATTCGGCACTATGGGGGAGACACTGACCATCCGTCATGACAGTCTCGACCGCACCTCGTTCGTTCCCGGTGTGCTGCTCGCCGTGCGGCACATCGCGCAGCGGCCCGGGCTGACCATCGGTATCGAGCCTCTGCTGGACCTGTGATACTTCGCGTCCAACTGCTGATCGCGTTCTTCTGCCTGGCGCTGATTTTCTACTTCGTCATGCTCACCCGCACCGCCGTCGCCCTGATCCGTTCCGGTACCCCGGCCGCCGTCGCACTCGGCATCGGCGTACTCATCCTGCCGGTGGTTGGGGCGTGGGCCATGGTGGCGACACTGCGGGCCGGTCTGGCGCATCAGCGGCTGGCCCGATTGGCCGCCGAGGACGGGATGGAACTCGACGTCAGTGACCTGCCGCGGTTGTCGTCGGGCCGGATCGCCCGCGATGCCGCCGACGCGCTGTTCCAGACAACGCGGGCCGAACTCGACGCCGACCCGGACGACTGGCGGCGCTGGTACCGACTGGCGAGGGCCTATGACTATGCCGGCGATCGCGGCCGCGCGCGGGAGACCATGCGCACGGCCGTGGCCATGCAGGCCACCGAGGGACAACCGTGAGCACTCTGCTGATCGTCCACCACACGCCGTCACCGGCCACCCGTGAACTTCTCGAGGCGGTTCTCGCAGGTACTCGCGACCCCGAGATCAGCGGAGTCGATGTGATCATGCGTCCGGCGCTTGCCGCCACCATCACCGACATGCTCGACGCCGACGGCTACATCTTCGGCACCACGGCGAATTTCGGCTATATGTCCGGTGCGCTCAAGCATTTCTTCGACACGGTGTATTACCCGGTTCTGGATTATGTGGCCAACCGGCCCTACGGTTTGTGGGTGCACGGCAACAGCGACACCGTCGGGGCGGCATCTTCCGTCGAGCGGATCGCGGGCGGGCTCAGTCTGGTGCGTTCAGTCGATGTGCTGGAGGTGACCGGCGGGGTCGACGGGGCCGTGCGACAGATGGCGTACGAATTAGGCGGCACCTTGGCCGCCATAGTGATGAAGTGAGGGAGTCATGCCCGGAATCGCAGAAATTGCGTTAGGAGCGGCGCCGATCGCGGGCGGGGCGCTGATGGGTCTGGTGGCGGGCACCCTCAAAGGACCCGATTTTCGCGGCATGATCAAAACCGATCTCGAACTGCTCGAAATGATTCCGCCGGAGAACACCTCTCTGCGCGCGGACCTCGAAGCCAACATCAATCGGCGCATCAGTGACCTGATCGTCAGCACGGAGAAGAGCCGCGAACTGCGCGAGGCCGCGTCCAGCTACAAGGGAAACTGGCGCGACAGTGTGTTGTTCCTGTGCGCGGTGTTGTTCACCATCGTCTGGTGGAACGTTCCGCACAGCCGGAGCAACTGGCTGGTGATGTTCGTCGCCTTGATCGCGCTGTCCATTGTCGTTGGTCTGTACGCCGGGCGCGGGATCCTGCGAGCGTTGCGCAGCGTCGGCAGACGCACACCGAAAACGGACTGAGCGTCGCCGGTGCGCGGGCGCTGACACTGGGCAGCACTACTCGGCGGAGACGATCCGGTAGCCGTCATCGGTGAGTCGGGTAAGCAGCTGATCGCGATGCTCGGGTCCACGTGTTTCCAGGCCGATGGTGATTTCGACCTCGTCGACCGCCAGACGGGGATTGGTGCGCATGTGGGATACGTCGACCACATTGGCATCCAGGGCGGCGATCTCCGCCAGCAGACCCGCGAGGGACCCGGGGCGGTCCGGCACGTACACCGTGAGCTGGGTGAAGCGGCCACCGGCCGTCAATCCGTGCCGGATGACCCGCATCATGACAAGCGGGTCGACGTTCCCGCCGGACAGCACCGCCACGACCGGGGTGGTAAACGACGTCGGATCGTCCATGATCGCCGCGACCGCCGCCGCCCCGCCCGGCTCCACCACGAGCTTCGAGCGCTCCAGGAGCTTGAGCTGGGCGCGCGCCAGGGAGTCCTCGGAGACGACGCGAATGTCATCGACGTAGTGCTGCACGAGCGCGAACGGAATATCGCCGGGGCGCCCGACGGCGATACCGTCCGCCATCGTGCGCATCGTGGCCAGCGGCACCGGATGCCCGGCGCGCAGCGACGGTGGATAGGCCGCAGCTCCGGCGGCCTGCGCGCCGATCACGCGCACGTCCGGACGCAGCGACTTGATCGCCAGGGCCACGCCGCCCAGGAGTCCGCCGCCGCCCGTACAGACGACAACGGTCCTGACGTCGGGTCGCTGCGCCAGGATCTCCAGGCCCAGGGTGCCCTGCCCGGCCACAATGTCCGCATGGTCGAAGGGCGAGATGAAGAGGGCGCCACTGTGCTCCGCGAACTCCTTGGCCGTGGCGATCGCCTCATCGAGCGTGGCCCCGGCGAACCGCACCTCGGCGCCGTAGTCCTGGGTGGCGACGACCTTCGGCATGGAGGCAGAGCGCGGCATGAAGATCGTCGCGTGAATGCCGAGCATCCCCGCGGCGAGCGCGACGCCCTGCGCGTGATTGCCGGCGGATGCCGCAACGACGCCGATCGCACGTTCCGCGGGCGTCAGTTGCGACAGCAGGTTGTAGGCGCCGCGAATCTTGAACGACCCGGCCCGCTGGAGATTCTCTGTCGCGAGGTACGCCGGGCCGCCGACGAGATCGGAGAGCCAGCGCGCGGAGTGCAGCGGTAGGTCACGGATGACGCCGCGCAACCGCTCGGCGGCCGCCTCGATATCCGCCAGGGTGACCGTTGCCTCGGATGCCACGTCAGCGTCCCAGCGTCGAACCGAAGAAATCGGCCATCGCCTGCCAGTGCCGTTCGGCCGCCGCCTCGTCATAGGGCGCGTTGTCAGCCACGGCGAAGCCGTGCAATGCCGGATACCACTCGATGATGTGCTCGACGCCGGCCTGGGTCAGCGCCGCGTCCAGGATCGCGGACTGCTCGCGCGTGTAGGACGCATCGTCTGCGGCGGCACCCACGTACACCGCCGCGGTGATCTTCGGTGCCAGCAGGTGCGGGCTGTCGGCATCGTCGGCGGCCAGTCCGCCGCCATGGAATGACATCGCCGCGGCAACCCGGTCCGGAACCCGCCCGGCGACCATCAAGGAGGTGCGCCCGCCCATGCAGTAGCCGCAGGTGCCGAACCGCTGCCCGGAGACCTCGGGGCGTGCCGCCAGATAGTCGAAGAACTCACCCGCGTCGGCGGCCATCACCTCCGGAGTGATCGCCTTCATCATGGCGAACAACCGGTTGCGTTCGCCGGCGTCGCCGAATACTCCCGCCATGTCGAACGGTGCCCAGTCGCCGCTGCGGTAGTACACGTCGGGTACCAGGACCGCGTAATCCAGCGCAGCCAGCCGGGTGGCCATCTCCTGGAACACCGGCCTGGCGCCCCCGGCGTCGGGGTACATCACGATCCCGGGCCACGGGCCGGGCCCGTCCGGAGTGGCGAACGTGATCGGGCAGGTCCCGTCCGGTGTGGTGATGGAGTCGGTGATGGTCGGCATGGCACCGTTTCTACTCCTCGGGCCCGGACGTAAACTGACCGCCGTGCCCATCCCCACCCCGTACGAGGATCTGCTGCGACTGGTCCTGGAGACCGGCACACCGAAATCCGACCGCACCGGCACCGGTACCCGCAGCCTGTTCGGCCACCAGTTGCGCTACGACCTCTCGGCCGGCTTCCCCTTGATCACCACCAAGAAGGTGCACCTGAAATCGGTGGTCTACGAGCTGCTGTGGTTCCTGCGCGGGGACTCCAACGTCGCGTGGCTGCAGCAACACGGTGTCACGATCTGGGACGAATGGGCCTCTCCCACCGGCGATCTCGGGCCGGTTTATGGCGTGCAGTGGCGGTCCTGGCCGACGCCGACCGGTGAACATATCGACCAGATCAGTGCCGCACTGGAGCAGTTGCGTACCGACCCGGACTCCCGGCGCATCATCGTCTCGGCCTGGAACGTCGCTGACATCCCTCGCATGGCGCTGGCGCCGTGCCACGCGTTCTTCCAGTTCTACGTCGCCGACGGCAAACTGAGTTGCCAGCTTTATCAGCGCAGTGCCGACCTGTTCCTCGGGGTGCCGTTCAACATCGCGAGCTACGCCCTGCTCACCCACATGATGGCTGCCCAGGCCGGCCTGGGAGTGGGTGACTTCATCTGGACCGGCGGCGACTGCCACATCTACGGCAACCACGTCGCGCAGGTCACCGAGCAGCTCAGCCGCGACCCGCGTCCGTACCCGGAACTTGTTCTAGCCCAGCGGGATTCGATCTTCGACTACACCTACGACGATATTGAGATCCGCAATTACAACCCGCACCCGGCCATCAAAGCCCCGGTTGCGGTCTAGGACACACCCATGACCGTCGGCCTGATCTGGGCCCAGTCGACCGCCGGCGTGATCGGTCGCGACGGCACCATCCCGTGGCGCCTGCCCGAGGATCTGGCCCGCTTCAAGAAAGTGACCGTGGGTCACACCGTGGTGATGGGCCGGCGCACCTGGGACTCGCTTCCGGCACGCTTCCGGCCACTGCCTCAGCGGCGCAATATCGTCCTCACCCGCAACAGCAGCTTTGACGCCCCCGGCGCCGAGGTCGTCGGCTCCATCGATGCGGTGAACACCGATGAGGAGACCTGGGTGATCGGCGGGTCGGAGATCTATCACCTCGCACTTCCCGCGGCCACTCGCTGCGAGGTCACCGAGGTCGAGATCGACCTGCGCGTCGAGGATGACGACGCCCTGGCTCCGGTGCTCGACGAGTCCTGGATCGGCACCTGCGGCCAGTGGCACGACAGCACCTCAGGTCTGCGCTACCGATTCCACAGCTTCCTGCGCCCGTGAGACTCAGCGCCGTCCAGGCCCGCCGGGTCGCGGTGGCCGCTCAGGGTTTCGCCGAGACCGCGCCGTCCGGCCCGGTGACCCGGGCACACCTGCGCCGGCTGATCGGACGCATCCAGGTGCTGCAACTGGACTCGGTGTCGGTGGCGGTGCGCGCGCACTACGCACCGATGTTCAGCCGACTGGGTCCCTATGACCGCGATCTGCTCGACGCCGCCGCGTGGAGTCACAGCGCCCGATCACCGCGGCTGCTGGTGGAGTACTGGGCACATGAGGCGGCGCTGATAGCGGTCGAGGACTGGCCACTGCTGCGCTGGCGGATGCGCGAATACACCGGTGGCCGTTGGGGAGTCGAGGTTGTCGAGAAAAACCCCCGACTCGTCGACGACGTCGTGTCCGCCGTCGCCGAACTGGGTCCAAGTACCGCCGGCCAGATCGAGGCGCATCTGCAGAGCGGGATCAAGCGCGGCAAGGGCACAGCCAATAAAGAGTGGTGGAACCGCAGCGAGACCAAATGGGTGGCCGAGGCGCTGTTCGCCTCCGGGGTGCTGACGACCGCGCACCGCACCGGATTCGCCCGGCACTACGACCTCGTCGAACGGGTGCTGCCTGCCGACGTCGTGGCGCGCGAGGTCGATGACGCCGAGGCGGTCCGGGACTTGACACTGCGTGCAGCGACCGCATTGGGCGTGGCCACCGAGGCCGATATCCGCGATTACTTCCGGCTGCGGCCCGATGAGTCCAAGTCTGCCGTCGCCGATCTGGTGGCCGCAGGAGCACTTGAACCCGTGGCGGTCGACGGCTGGACGGCCCCGGCCTACCTGCGGGCCGGTCAGCCCATACCGCGCGTCGATCGGGGAACCGCGCTGCTGTGCCCGTTCGACCCGCTGATCTTCTTCCGGCCCCGGATCGAGCGACTGTTCGGGTTTCACTACCGCATCGAGATCTACACCCCGGCCGCCAAACGTCAGTTCGGGTACTACGTGTGGCCACTGCTGCTCGACGGCGAACTGGTCGCCCGGGTGGATCTCAAGGCCGACCGGTCCGCGGGCGTGCTCCAGGTGATCGGGGCCTTCGGTGAGCCGGGTCAGGACGCGCGCCGGGTCGCCGCCGCCATGGCGGGGGAGCTGCAGACCATGGCGGGATGGCTGGGATTGGGCACCGTGGCGGTGGGTGAGCGCGGCGATCTGGCCAGGCCCCTGCGCCGGGCGCTGTGAGAAGCCCGCGCCGCGGCTGACCTCTGTGATCCAGCGGGTAACCTAATGACCCGTGAGCAGCAGCGGATTCGATGCCCGCGCCCGGCTGGGCACGGTGCTGACCGCGATGGCGACTCCGTTCGCCGCCGATGGCGCACTCGACACCGCAACCGCGGCCCGCCTGGCCACCCGACTGGTCGACTCCGGGTGTGACGGACTGGTGCTGTCGGGAACCACCGGCGAGTCGCCGACCACCACCGATGACGAGAAACTCACCCTGCTGCGGGCTGTGCTCGACGCCGTCGGCGACCGTGCCCGCATCATCGCCGGCGCCGGAACCTACGACACCGCGCACAGTGTGCACCTGGCCAAAGCCTGCGCGGCCGAGGGTGCACACGGCCTGCTGGTGGTCACGCCGTACTACTCCCGGCCCCCGCAGAGCGGGCTGGTGGCGCATTTCAGCGCCATCGCCGACGCGACCGAGTTGCCGATCGTGCTCTATGACATCCCACCGCGCTCAATGGTGCCGATTGAATGGGACACCATGCGAACGCTCGCGCGCCACCCGAATATCGTGGCCGTCAAGGACGCTAAGGCCGATCTGAACGGCGCCGCACAGGTGATGGCCGACACCGGCCTGACCTACTACTCCGGTGATGATGCACTGAACCTGCCCTGGCTTGCCATGGGTGCGGTCGGATTCATCAGCGTCTGGGGCCATGTCGCGGCGAGTGCGCTTCGAGATATGTTGACCGCCTTCAACTCCGGTGATCTCGCCACCGCCCGCAAAATCGCCGTCACGCTGAGTCCGCTGAACGGCGCACAGACCCGGCTCGGTGGAGTCACCCTCGCCAAGGCCGGACTGCGACTGCAGGGCTTCGAGGCAGGCGATCCCCGGCTGCCACAGATGCCCGCCACTGCGACCCAACTCGATGAGCTCGCTGCCGAGATGCGCGCGGCAGCAGTGCTGCGATGACCCAACCGACGCTTCCGCCGCCACCGCTGGCAGCAGGCGCGCTGCGCGTGACCGCGCTCGGCGGTATCGGCGAAATCGGCCGCAATATGACCGTTTTCGAGCATCTGGGTCGGCTGCTCATCGTCGACTGCGGAGTGCTGTTCCCCGGGCACGACGAACCGGGCGTCGACCTGATCCTGCCCGATATCCGTCATATCGAAGACCGGCTCGACGATATCGAAGCACTGGTTCTCACCCATGCGCACGAGGACCATATCGGCGCGATCCCGTACCTGCTGAAGCTGCGTGGCGATATCCCGGTGGTCGGCTCCAAGTTCACCCTCGCCCTGGTGGCCGCGAAATGCCGCGAGCACCGCATCAAACCGAAGTTCGTCGAAGTGGCTGAGGGACAACGCAGTACGCACGGGGTGTTCGAGTGCCAGTACTTCGCGGTCAACCACTCGATACCCGATGCGTTGGCGATCGCGATCCATACCGGAGCCGGAACGGTGCTGCACACCGGCGATATCAAGCTCGACCAACTGCCCCCTGATGGGCGGCCCACCGACCTGCCCGGAATGTCACGCCTCGGCGACGCCGGTGTGGACCTGTTCCTGTGTGATTCAACCAATGCCGAGATCCCCGGTGTCGGGCCGTCGGAGAGCGAGGTCGGTCCCACACTGCACCGGCTCATCAGGGGCGCAGACCGGCGACGGGTCATCGTGGCCTGCTTCGCCTCCAACGTCGATCGGGTCCAGCAGATCGTCGACGCCGCGGTGGCACTGGGTCGGCAGGTCTCGTTCGTCGGCCGATCGATGGTTCGCAATATGGGGATCGCCAAAGAACTGGGTTTCCTGAACGTCGCCGACGACGATCTCATCGACATCGCCGCGGCCGAAATGATGGCTCCCGAGCGGCTGGTGCTCATCACCACCGGCACCCAGGGCGAGCCACTGTCGGCGCTGTCGCGGATGTCGCGCGGGGAACACCGCAGCATCTCAATCACCGCCGACGATCTGATCATCCTGTCCTCGTCGTTGATCCCTGGAAACGAAGAGGCTGTCTACGGTGTCATCGATGCACTGTCGAAAATCGGCGCGCGGGTGGTCACCAATCAGCAAGCGCGCGTGCATGTTTCAGGTCATGCCTACGCTGGTGAACTGCTGTTCCTCTATAACGCAGTACGGCCGCGCAATGTGATGCCCGTCCACGGCACCTGGCGGCATCTGCGGGCCAATGCGAAGCTGGCGGTACGCACCGGGGTGCTGGAGGACTCGATCATGCTGGCCGAGAACGGGGTCAGCGTGGACCTGATGGCCGGCGTCGCCAACATCGCCGGCGCGGTGCCGGTAGGCAAGATGTTCATCGACGGTCTGGTCTCCGGCGATGTCGGCGAAGCGACACTCGGCGAACGGCTTGTGCTGAGTTCGGGTTTCATCGCGGTGACGGTGGCGGTGCACCGGGGAACCGCCAGGGTCGCGGCACCACCGCACCTGTACTCGCGTGGATTCTCCGAGGATCCCAAAGCGCTGGAACCGGTTGCCCAAAAAGTTGCCGACGAACTGGAATCGCTGGCCGCTAATCAGGTGACTGATCCGTTGCAAATCGCCCAGGCGGTGCGGCGAACGGTCGGAAAATGGATCGGCGAGGTCTACCGCCGCCAGCCGATGATCGTGCCGACGGTGCTCGAGGTCTAGCGCTTGTTCACAAAGCCGGCATCCACCGGTAGCGCGACTCCGGTGACATAGCGGGCCGCATCCGACACCAGCCAGAAGACGGCATTGGCGATATCTTCGGGTTCAAGGGTCTGCACCGGAAGCGCATTGGTCATATCCGGTCCGGCATCCGCCAACTGGGCCAGACCCTCCAACCAGGACCGGGTGAACTCGTTATCGATCATCGGTGTGTTCACGGCGGCCGGATGTACGGAATTGACCCGAATGTTATAGGCGGCAAGGAAATTCGCATAGGCGCGCATCAGGCCGACGACACCATGTTTGGCCACGGTATAGCCCAGGGAACCGCCCATCGGGGCGCCGATGCCCACCAGTCCGACCACTGAGCTGGTCAGCACCACCGATCCGCCGTCGCCCTGCTTGATCAGCGGCCGCATCGCCACGTCCACGGTGTGGTAAACGCCGGTGAGGTTGACGTCGAGGACGTCCTGCCAGGCATCCGCATCGGTCATCGGGGCGATTCCGGCGTTGGCGATCACGATATCGAGCCGGCCGAGTTCGGCGATGCCGTCGGCCAGTGCGGTCTTCAGGCCTGCCCGGTCGCGGACGTCGGCTTGCCGGGCGACAATCCGCGCTCCGGTGTCCTCGACGAGTTTGACCGTGGCCGCAAGATCGTCGGGGGTGGCCAGCGGGTAGGGAACGCTGGCGATCTGATCGCACAGATCGACCGCGATGATGTCGGCGCCCTCCGAAGCGAGCTTGACCGCGTGGGCGCGGCCCTGACCGCGGGCTGCGCCGGTGATGAAGGCGACTCGGCCCTTCAAGGCCTGCCCTCTCGGGGTGCCTTTCGGGGTGCCGTCGGATGCGCCCATCAGCTCAGGCGCGCAACTGGCCCTTGGCCGGATCGCCGGCCGGGAGGGGCTCGAGCATCTTCACATCCGGTGCGCCGGCCAGGTGCTCGCCGATCGCCCCGAACAGCACGCCGATGGCGGGGGCAGTGCCGTGGGCCTTGAGTGCATCGGCGTCGGCCCACTGCTCGACGAAAACGAAGGTGTCACCCGTCTGGTGCAGCGAGTACAGCTGACAACCCGGCTCGTCGTGGACTGCTGCAATAGCCTTCAGGCAGGCTGAGCGGACGGCATCGGCGGATTCCGGCTTGGCGGTGAATGACGCGACGACCACAACGGGCATCTGCTGACTCCTCGGCTTGATCAGGATTGAGACGTGCGAGATCGGACGCTTAACCGTAGAGCCACGGCGCTGCTGACACACAATGAGCCCAGAAGACAATGAGCCCAGAAGACAACGAGCCCAGAAGACAACGAGCCCAGAAGGAGGTATGGCCCATGGAAGAGCACTCTGACCGGAAGTCGTTGTACATGAGTGTGCTGATGACACCGGATATGGCGAATTTCACCGGCAAGGTCCACGGCGGCACACTGTTGAAATTTCTCGACCAGGTGGCCTACTCGTGTGCCAGTCGCTACGCGCGCACGTACGTGGTGACACTTTCGGTGGATCGCGTGCTGTTCCGCGACGCCATCCTGGTGGGGGAGTTGGTGTCATTCTCGGCCGCCGTGAACTACACCGGCCGCACCTCCTTGGAGGTGGGTATCCGGGTCGATACCGAGAACATCCGGGACGGCTCTCGCCGGCACACCAACAGCTCGTACTTCACCATGGTGGCCGTCGACGACGCCGGGAATCCGGTTGCGGTGCCGCCACTGGTCCCGACCACGGCGCTCGAGCGGGCTCGCTACGATGCCGCGCTGGCGCGCCGGGCAGCGCTGAAGTCGGCATTCGCCGATTGATTGCGGTCTGGCAACGGCGCGCCGCGTGACCCGTGTTGCCTATGGTGCAGATGGGACTCTAGGGACTAATCTTCCCGCATGGCGAATAAGACGGCCGCTCGCTCTGGCGTGCGAACGACCAGTTCAAAGGGCAAATCCAAACCGGCGAAGCCGGCTCCGGCAGGCCGCACATCACCCGCCAGAAGGGGCCCGGTCAAGAAAGGCCCGTCGAAGGTCGCCGTCGTGTCAGCGGCCGGTGGCCGGGCCGCCCGCGCGGCCTGGTTCATGGTGGCCCGGGGCGCCGGATCGACCGCTCGCTCGGTCGGTCGGGCCCGCGAAATCGAGCCCGGGCATCGTCGTGACGGCATCGCCCTGGGGTTGCTGGCGCTGGCCGTGATCATCGCCGCGGCGTCCTGGTTTGACGCCGCCCGGCCGGTGGGGGGGTGGATTGACTCGGGCTTGAGGACCTTCATCGGCGCCGCGGTGACCCTGCTGCCGATACTGATCATCGCCGTCGCGGTGGTACTGATGCGGACCGAACCGGACCCGGAGACCCGCCCGCGCCTGGTGTTGGGTTCGGCGATGATCGGCCTGCCCGTGTTGGGCCTGTGGCATCTGTGGTCGGGTTCTCCCGCCGACCCGGCCGCCCGCCAACGCGCGGGCGGATTCATCGGATTCGCCATGGGCGGACCACTGTCTGACGGGCTGACGGGGTGGATCGCCACACCGCTGCTGATCGGCGCGGCGTTATTCGGCGTGCTGCTAATCACCGGCACCACCATCCGTGAGGTTCCCGAGACGCTCTACGCCGTGTTCGCCGCTCGTGCCCGCTACGGCGACGACAACTACCAGGACGACTACCCCGGCGAGTACGACGACCACGTCGCGCCGGCCCGATCCGGTGCCAATCAGGATGCGGCCGAGGACCTATCGGATGGTTACTACGACGACCCGCGTGCCTACAGCGCTGACGCGCTGCCGGGCGGGGCAGGCCCGATCGGCACGCCCTATGACAACTACCCACTCGATGAACCGGTGCCCGGGGCGGCCAACCTCACCGAACCGATCAAACCCCGCCGCAAGAAGACCGCCCGACCCAAGCAGGAAACCACGTCGATCGACCGGCCGGTGGACGGTCCCTATTCGCTGCCGCCACTGGATCTGCTGATCGCCGGTGACCCGCCCAAGCGGCGCAGTTCGGCCAACGACCAGATGGTGGACTCCATCACCTCGGTCCTACAACAGTTCAAGGTTGATGCCACGGTCACCGGATGCACCCGCGGGCCGACCGTCACCCGCTACGAGGTGGAACTCGGTCCCGGGGTGAAGGTCGAGAAAATCACTGCGCTGCAACGCAATATCGCCTACGCGGTGGCCACGGAGAGCGTGCGGATGCTGGCACCCATTCCGGGCAAGTCCGCGGTGGGTATCGAGGTGCCCAATACCGATCGCGAAATGGTCCGACTTGCCGATGTGCTGAACGCAGCCTCGACCCGGCGAGACCACCACCCGTTGGTCATCGGGTTGGGCAAGAACATCGAGGGCGATTTCATCTCGGCCAACCTGGCCAAGATGCCGCACCTTCTGGTGGCCGGCTCCACTGGTTCGGGCAAGTCCAGCTTCGTCAACTCCATGCTGATCTCGCTGCTGGCTCGCGCCACGCCCGAGGAAGTGCGGATGATCCTCATCGACCCCAAGATGGTGGAACTGACGCCGTATGAAGGCATTCCGCATCTGATCACCCCGATCATCACCCAGCCGAAGAAGGCGGCCGCCGCGCTGACCTGGCTCGTGGAGGAGATGGAACAGCGCTATCAGGACATGCAGGCCTCCCGGGTGCGTCATATTGACGACTTCAATTCCAAAGTGCGCTCCGGGGAGATCACCACTCCATTGGGCAGCCAGCGGGTGTACAAGCCCTACCCCTACATCGTCGCGATCGTCGACGAGTTGGCCGACCTGATGATGACCGCACCGCGCGATGTGGAGGATGCGATCGTTCGGATTACCCAGAAGGCGCGCGCAGCCGGCATCCATCTGGTGCTGGCCACCCAGCGGCCGTCGGTGGATGTCGTCACCGGTCTGATCAAGACCAACGTGCCCTCTCGGCTGTCGTTCGCCACGTCGTCGCTGACCGACAGCCGGGTGATCCTGGATCAGCCGGGCGCAGAGAAGTTGATCGGTATGGGCGACGCGCTCTTCCTGCCGATGGGCTCCAACAAGACGATCCGGCTCCAGTGCGCCTACATCAGCGACGAAGAGATCTACGCCGTCGTGCAGGCCTGCAAGGACCAGGCTGAACCTGAGTACACCGAGGGTGTCACCGCGGCTAAGCCCGGTGGTGAGCGCGCCGATGTGGACCCGAATATCGGCGACGATATGGACCTTTTACTCCAAGCGGTCGAACTGGTGGTGTCCAGTCAGTTCGGATCGACCTCGATGCTGCAGCGCAAGCTGCGGGTCGGTTTCGCCAAGGCCGGCCGGTTGATTGATCTGATGGAGAACCAGGGCATCGTCGGAGGATCCGAGGGTTCCAAGGCCCGCGAGGTCCTGATCAAGCCCGACGAGCTGGCGGCGACGCTGGGATCGATCCGGGGCGACGGCGCGGGCGACGACGGCAATGACGACGATTACGAGGACGACGACGGAGTGCCTGAGGAAATCTGAGTCACAACACCAGCAGCATCCTGGTGTTGCCCAGGATGTTCGGTTTGACGTAGCTCAGGTCGAGGAACTCTGCCACGCCGACGTCGTAGGAGCGGCGCATCTCTTCGTACACCTCGGCGTCGACCGGGGTGCCCTCGATCTCGGTGAATCCGTGCCGGCCGAAGAACCCGGTCTCGAAGGTCAGCACGAACAGCCGCCGCAGCGCAAGTTCGCGCGCCACCGTCACGAGCCGGTCCACGATCGCGTATCCGATGCCCTGCCCCTTCACGCTCGGGTCCACCGCCACGGTGCGCACCTCGCCGAGATCGGCCCACAACACATGCAGCGCCCCGCAGCCGAGCATCTGACCGGCGGCTTCGGCGACCCAGAACTCCTGAACCGACTCATACAGCGTGACGAGGTTCTTCTCCAGCAGGATCTTCCCGGCGTAGATATCGACCAGCCGTTTGATCTCGGGTACGTCGGAGGTACGGGCGCGGCGGATGACGACATCGTGGCGCTGGCCGGCTGCCGACGGGGCCCCGGGCGAGGAGTCGAGCACGGCGCAACCATATCGGTCGCCGGTCGCGGGAGCTCGTACCGATATTCTGATGGTCGTGTCGGGCCAACCCACAACTCCGCCGGCTGCCCAGGGCGCCCGGGTTGCCAATATCGCCAACCTGCTGACCGCGGTGCGGCTGGTTCTGGTCCCGATCTTTTTGCTGTTCCTGTTTGCCGGCGACGGGCATCAGACTCCAAGTCGGATAGCCGCCTTCGTCGTCTTCGCTGTGGCCGTGCTGACCGACCGGCTCGACGGTGTGCTGGCGCGTAGCTACGGCCTGGAAACCGAGTTCGGCAAGCTGGCCGATCCCATCGCGGACAAGATGCTGATCGGCGCCGCTCTGCTCGGCCTGTCCATGCTCGGTGATCTCCCCTGGTGGGTGACGGTGGTGATTCTGGTGCGTGAGATAGGGATCACAGTGCTGCGGTTCGCGGTGCTCAGCCGGGGAGTGATCCCGGCAAGTCGGGGCGGCAAGCTCAAGACACTCGTCCAGTCCATGGCTATCGGCTTGTTCATCCTTCCGCTTAATAGCTGGTCAGGGCCGTGGCTGACGGTGGCCTGGTGGGTATTGGGTGCCGCGATCGTGCTGACCGTGGTGACCGGAGTCGATTATCTGGTCTCGGCATTGAGACCGACGCACCCCGACCCCTGAGCTATCCGTCGGGAACCTGGCGGGGAACTCGGGCGTTGCAGAAGGTAATGCGACGACTCAAGGAGGATGCGCCATGGCGGCTGTAGTGCTGCGAGAAGTGATTGGTGATGTGTTGCGGCGTGCCCGCACGTCACAGGGGCGCACCTTGCGCGAGGTTTCCGATTCGGCCCGGGTGAGCCTGGGCTACCTCTCCGAGGTGGAGCGGGGCCGCAAGGAGGCCTCCAGTGAATTGCTGAGCGCTATCTGCGCGGCCCTGGACCTCCCGCTGTCGCGGGTGCTGTGCGATGCCGGTACGGAGATGGCCTGCCAGGAAGCGGTCGAGCGCGGCGCGGCCCTCGCGGTTGCCGCCCCGGCCACGGTCGTTATCGGCCATCCGGCAGCCAGGGCGGTCGCCTGAATCCGCTGATGTGCCAGATTTCGGTGACGGAGTTGGGAACCGGGGTGTGGGCGGAGCCTCTGAACAGATAAATTGGGCGTCGACTCTGATAAAGCGGCATTCACTCGAAGGCGGGGCAACACACATGGCCAATCCGTTCGTCAAAGCGTGGAAGTACCTGATGGCGTTGTTCGGCTCGAAGGTCGACGAGTACGCCGACCCGAAGGTGCAGATCCAGCAGGCGATTGAGGACGCTCAACGCCAGCACCAGGGGCTCACCCAGCAGGCGGCCCAGGTCATCGGCAATCAGCGGCAGCTCGAGATGCGGCTCAACCGTCAGCTCGCGGATATCGAGAAGCTCCAGGCCAACGTGCGTCAGGCGCTGACGTTGGCAGACCAGGCCACCGCTGCCGGCGACGCGGCCAAGGCCACCGAGTACACCAACGCCGCCGAGGCGTTCGCCGCGCAGCTGGTGACCGCTGAGCAGAGCGTTGAAGATCTGAAGAGCCTGCACGACCAAGCACTGCAGGCCGCGATGCAGGCCAAGAAGGCCGTCGAACAGAACGCGATGGTGCTGCAGACCAAGATCGCCGAACGCACCAAGCTGCTCAGCCAACTCGAGCAGGCCAAGATGCAGGAGCAGGTGAGCGCCTCGCTGCGGTCGATGAGCGAGATCGCGGCGCCCGGCAGCACGCCCAGCCTCGATGAGGTCCGCGAGAAGATCGAGCGCCGCTATGCCAACGCCATGGGCTCGGCGGAGCTTGCGCAGAACTCGGTTCAGGGCCGCATGATGGAGGTTCAACAGGCCAGCGTGCAGATGGCCGGACACTCCCGCCTCGAGCAGATCCGCGCTTCCATGCGTGGCGACGCGTTGCCCGCCGGTGGCGCCGCCACCGCGACCCCGGCCACCCCGGCCAGCACGCCTGAGCCCGAGCAACCGCTCGGCCAGTAGGCGTCGTCCTAAGGAGGCGGGCTCTCGATGGCGGTGAAATCCGAGCATCGGGCATCGGCGGCGCGGCAGTTGCGGTCCACGCTGCAGCGGGGGATCGACGCCGCCGCCGAGTATGCCGACGTGGCGGCTCAAAAACTCAGCGCCGCCGCCGACCCGCGGGCCCGCCTGCTGCGAAAGCGGCGCTGGGCATTACGGCTGGGGCTGTTCTTCGGGTTCGCCTCGGTTTCCTGGGTCCTGGTGACCGGTCTGCTCGCGGCGTGGAGCATACCGGTGTGGGGCCTGCTGATCACCGGGCTGATCGCCGCCGGCGCCGCGGCACCCGCGACAATGCTGCTGTTGCGCTACCGCTGGCTGCGCGGGGAGCCGCTGCCGCCGCTCCGTGCGGCCAGTGCGCGCCGGTTGCCGCCGTTCGGGTCATCTGCCCGGCCGGCCATCTCGGCGCTGGGGGCTTCTGAGCGCGGGTTGCACTCCCTGCTGGCTGTGATGGAGCGCGGAAACATGTTGCCGTCCAGCGAGATCCGGGAACTCACAGCCGCGGCCGGTCGCTCTGCGGCAGCCATGTCGGCGACGGCGGCTGAGGTGGCGTCGATGGAACGCGCGGGCGGCGACAACCCGCACGCGCGGGAGTATCTGGCGCCGACGATCAACGCGTTCACCGCCCAACTCAACAGCGGGGTGCGTCAGTACAACGAGATGGTGACTGCCGCAGCGCATCTGGTGTCATCGGTGAATTCTGATCCGATGACCGCCGATGTGTTCCAGCAGCGCTACCGGCATGAACTCACCGATGCCACCGACCGTCTGATCGGTTGGGCGCAGGCCTTCGAAGAACTCGGTCAGGCTCGCCGGGCTTAGTTTCGAGTCGGATTAATCAAACCGGGGCCGCAGCGCCGGTACGACAGCGCCGAGCAGTCCGCGTACGACGGCCTTGGTGAAATCGAACATATCGAAGTAATCCCGCCACAGGGTGATCCGGCCATTGTGGACCTCGAACACCCCGCACACCCAGAACTGCAGGCGCACCGGGCCGAACACCAACACATCGGTGCGTTCGGTCAGCACCGAGGAACCGTTGACGGCGATGCGGTGGATCTTGACCTCGAAGCCCGCACGGCCCTCCATACCGCGAAAGAGTTTCATGGTGCGGGCTCGTCCGCGGATGGTCGGGAACCCGACGTTCTGATACACGAGGTTCTCGTCGAGTACCGCGCCCGCGCCATCGACGTCCTGGTCCTCCAGGGCGGTCAAGAAAATCTCGACGGTGTGCGCGTTGTCGACGCCGGCGCTGACGTTCGTGGTCTCGGTCATACCGTCAGACTAGAGCGTCGCCGGAGGCGATCCGCTGTGGCATGGTGGGGCGAATGCGGGTCGCCGTTGTCGCCGGGCCGGACGCGGGCCATGCATTCCCCGCGATCGCGCTGTGTTTGCGGCTTGCTGCGGCCGGCGACGACCCGGTGCTCGTGACCGGGGTTGGATGGTTCGACACCGCCCGGTGCGCCGGCCTGGAGGCGGTCGAACTGCTCGGCTTGGATCCCGACGACTCCGACGATGACACCGACGCGGGAGCCAAACTGCATCACCGCGCCGCCCGGATGGCCGTGCTGAACCTGCCGTCGTTGCGCCGTCTTCAGCCCGATCTGGTGGTGTCCGATGTGATCACCGTGTGCGGCGGGATGGCGGCGGAACTCGCCAGCATTCCGTGGATCGAACTCAGCCCGCACCCGCTGTACCTTCCGTCGCGGGGCCTGCCGCCGATCGGGAGTGGACTGGCGCCCGGCACCGGTCTGCGGGGGCGGTTGCGCGACGCGACCATGCGGGCGTTCACGGCGCGTTCCGTGCGGGTCGGGGAGCGCCAGCGTGCCCAGGCCCGCCGAGAGATCGGGCTGCCGGGTGCCGACCCGGGTCCGCGGCGTCGTCTCATCGCCACGCTGCCCGCCCTGGAGGTGCGCCGCCCGGACTGGCCGGCCGAGGCCGTCGTCGTCGGCCCGCTGCACTTCGAGCCGACCGCCGCCGTCCTGGCGGTTCCGCCCGGTGACGGGCCGATGGTGGTGGTGGCGCCCTCAACGGCCGGCACCGGCACCGCCGGTCTGGCCGAAATGGCGCTGGAAAATCTGGTCCCGGGTGAGACCCTGCCGGTCGGCTCCCGGGTGGTGGTGTCCCAGTTGGTGTCATCCCGATCCGGCGGCGACGACGTCACAGTGCCGCCGTGGGCCGTGGTGGGCCTGGGCCGCCAGGACGATCTGCTGCGTCGGGCTGATGTCGTGGTGTGCGGCGGCGGCCACGGCATGCTGTCCAAGACGCTGCTGGCCGGGGTCCCGATGGTGGTGGTTCCCGGCGGCGGAGACCAGTGGGAGTTGGCGAATCGTGTTGTGCGCCAAGGGAGTGCGCGACTCATCCGGCCATTGGCGGTCGACGTTCTGGTGGCGGAGGTCAATAAAGTGCTGTCCTCGCCGTCCTACCGGCAGGCGGCGCGACGGGCTGCTGAGAGCCTGGCCGGGGTCGCCGATCCGGTACAGGTGTGTCACGAGGCGGCCGATTAGGTTGATGGCGTGCGGCTGACCGAATTCCACGAACTCGTCGAGGCACAGTTCGGCCCGGTGCGAGGTGCCTCGCTGATCGTCGACCATGTGCTGACCCGACTCGGCGGCCGGACCTCTGAGCAGGCCATTGAGGCCGGTATCGACCCCCGTGAGGTGTGGCGGGCGCTGTGTGTCGACTTCGACGTACCCCGCGACCAGTGGTAGCCGGACCCGTCACCGACACGCCGCGCGCCTTACTTGCCATCGAACACATGTTCGCTATTGTGAGCGGTGTTCGACCAGCTCTTCCAGGTCAGACCGTTTTGTCAGAGGTCCTCTCTAACGTCACGGCAACTGACCGACACCGGTCGATCGGACACACCGGAAAGAACGGAGATATCCATGGCACAGCAAGCCCCGGACCGCGACAAGGCTCTCGAGCTCGCGCTCGCGCAGATCGAGAAGAATCACGGCAAAGGCGCGGTGATGCGACTCGGCGACGAGGTTCGTCAGCCGATTTCAGTCATCCCCACCGGCTCCATCGCCCTGGACGTGGCGCTGGGCATCGGCGGGCTGCCGCGCGGCCGCATCATTGAGATCTACGGCCCGGAATCCTCGGGCAAGACCACCGTCGCCCTGCACGCGGTGGCCAACGCCCAGGCTGCCGGCGGTATCGCGGCGTTCATCGACGCCGAGCACGCGCTCGACCCCGAGTACGCCAAGAACCTGGGCGTGGACACCGACGCCCTGCTGGTGAGCCAGCCCGACACCGGTGAGCAGGCACTCGAGATCGCCGACATGCTGATCCGGTCGGGAGCGATCGACATCCTGGTCATCGACTCGGTGGCCGCTCTGGTACCGCGTGCCGAGATCGAGGGCGAGATGGGCGACAGCCACGTCGGCCTGCAGGCCCG
>NZ_JAEMSG010000042.1 GCF_016462945.1 Mycolicibacterium sp.
GTTGGGGGGCCGGGCGGCTGGTCCCCTGGCGGCATCGTCACCGGGGCGATTCTGCCGCATCAATCTGTGCGAACTCTGAGCGGTTGCGCAGCACGGGGAGGGCGCTGCGGGCCGCTCGGATGCTGTCGATGTCGATATCGCAGACCAGCAGTTGCGGATCCGGGCCGGCCGATGCGAGTACCTCGCCCAGTGGCGATGTCACCAGGCTGCCGCCGACGCCGGTCGGCGCACTCGAGGCCGTCGCCAGTTCCCGGCCGGGGTAGGCCTGTCCCGCCGCGGCGATGAAGCAGGTCGAGTCCAACGCACGGGCTCGCGCCAGCACGCTCCACTGGTCCAACTTGCCGGGGCCCGCGCCCCATGACGCGCTGACGGTGATCACCGACGCGCCTCGATCGGCCAATTCGGTGAACAGACCTGGGAACCGCATGTCGTAGCACAGCGTCACCCCGACACCCACTCCCTCTACGGTGACCACCACCGGCCGACGCCCGGGGGCCACTGTCGTCGACTCGGTGAATCCGAAGGCGTCGTAGAGGTGGATCTTGTCGTAGTGGTCCTCGACGCCGCCGCCGGTGGCGAGCAGCGTGTTGGAGACGCGGCCGTCGGGGGCCGGGGTGAACATTCCGACCAGCACGGTGATGCCGGCAGCTGCGGCGATCTCGCGTACCGCGTCGGCCCACTGTCCGTCGAGGGGTTCGGCGATCGGCGCAATGGGAACCCCGAACCGGCACATCGTGGCTTCTGGGAAAACCACTAGGCGCGCGCCGGATTCGGCCGCGCGGCGGGTGTAGTCCTCGACCAGCGTCAGGTTGGCGGCCGGGTCGGTACCCGACAGAATCTGCGCGCATGCGATCCGCATGGCCGTCAGCCTAACGGCGGGGCCACGGTGTCAGATTTGTGGCGGAGCCACGCTGTCAGCCCAGTGGCGGAGCCACGCTGTCCCAGGGCACCGTCAGCACTGCGTCGCGCGTGCTGCGGCGTTGCGCCTCGACGGGTACTCCGGCATCGCTCAGTGCGGAGAGCATGGCACGCCATCGTGCACGCGGGCCGAATACCGACTGTCCGGCCGCCGCGGCCCAGGCTGCGTCAGCGGCAACAAGCAGCGAATGGATCGGCTGGCCCCCAACATTCTGTTGGATAAGCACTTTCGGCAACCGCTCGGCCAGATCCGATGGTTCGGCGATGGCGCGCGGATCACAGGCCAAAGTCAGGCTGACCGGCCCCTCCCGGTCGAGCAGAATCCAGCAGCAGCGCCGGCCCAGTTCGTCGCAGGTGCCATCGACGATGAGACCATCCGGTGCGAGTCGGGACCGCATGGTGTGCCAGGCGTCGGCGACGGCTTCCGGCGGATACTGGCGCAGCACGTTGAATGCACGGATCAGCACCGGCCGCAGGCCCGCCAACTCGAAACCACCGAGTGCGAATTCGACTCCGGCATGCTCGGCCGCGCGGGCCGTCGCGACCCGTTCGGGGTCGATCTCCACCCCGACCACCCGCACGTCGGCCCGGACGGTTCGCAGCCGGGCCGCCAGTTCCAGTGTGGTGACCGGCAGCCGTCCGTAGCCGAGGTCGATGGCCACCGGGTCGGTCGCGGACTGCAATGCCGAGCGCACCCGCGCTGAGTTGATCAGCCACCTGTCGGCGCGCCGCAGCCGATTCGCTCCGGTCGTTCCCCGCGTCGGAATACCGAGGGGACGCGACGGTCTAGCGATGAGTGTCTATCCAGTCGGCGGTGAATTCACCCTCTTTGGTGAAAAGCGTCTTCAGACCGTTGACGAGCAACTGCTCGATCTGCCCGCCGATGATGGGCACCCGTGCCGTGCAGAGGGTCTCCAGCCGCATCTGGCTGCCGTGTGCGTTGTCCTGCAGGATGTAATCGCCGGTGACTTCCACCGGGGCGACGGGGATCTGAGCGCGGTAGCGGCCGGCGGCCCGGTTGGTGGCTTCATGAAATGGCTCGAAGTGCTGCTCGCGGGTAATGCTGAAGGTGCCCGGGACCACCGGCCGGGCGATCGCCGGGAGGTCTTGGGCGCTCATGATGTGGGAGAACGAGATGTCGGTTCCGTTGTCATCGGTGCTGAAATGCGTGATCTCAGTTCGGGCCGCATTCTCCTGGTAGAAGGCAACCAGGTCCTGCCAGTAGTCGATGGCGGTGAAATTCCGGTACATCACCGCAGCCGACACCCCGACGTCGACGGTGTAGACCATGCTGCGGGGCATGGTCTCACGGTACCGGCGGGCTCAGCAGTCTCCGGCGATCCGCGGTACCTGAACGGCGACATCGGCGTGAAAAGTCAAGCGGGCGGCGGTTTCTGAACCCGACAGTTCCGCATTACCGGTCACTGAGACCGGGGCCCCGAAAATTTTCGCGGCCACGACGGCGTTGGCCCTACCGTCGATCAGCGGACTCCAGCTCTCCTGCCGCCGGATTTCCAGGTCGCCGCGGTGGAATTGCGAAACCAGCCCAGGTCATCGCGTCGACGTCAGCACCTGGGTGGTTACCACCTCGACGCCCCGTCGGGGCCGGGCGTGATGGAGTCCAGCCTGGCCTCGTCGGCGCCGGAGTCAGCCAGCCGTGCCAGCCAATACCCTTCGTCGCAGAGCACGCGGTGCACGTTCGCCACGTTGCTGTCGTCGTCGGTGGCCATGTCGAATGAACGTGGCATAGCTGGTGACGTTACGTTAGCTAGCGTGGCTCAACAGCAGGATTTCGGTGGCGCGCAGGTGGCGTGGGATGTACCACTGGCGCAGGTGACCACGCTGCGGGTCGGTCCGATCGCGCGCCGCGTCATCACCTGCGTCACCACCGACCAGATCGTTGCCACAGTGCGTACCCTTGATCGAGGCGACGACCAGTTCCTGGTGCTCGGTGGCGGATCCAACGTGCTGATTGCCGACGATCTGAGCGACCTCACTGTCGTGCGGTTGGCCAGCCCCGCGGTCACCCTGGAGTCCGGACTGCTGCGGGCTCAGGCCGGTGCCGACTGGGATGGTGTCGTCAGCACGGCTGTGGACGCTAATCTCGGCGGGCTGGAATGCCTTTCGGGCATCCCCGGTTCGGCCGGCGCGACGCCGGTACAGAACGTCGGCGCCTACGGGGTCGAGGTTGCCGACTGCATGACCCGGGTGGAACTGCTGGATCGGCGAACCCATGAGGTGAGTTGGGTATCGGCATCGGATCTGGGCTTCGGCTATCGGCACAGCCTGCTGAAGAACTCTCCGGACCACCTCGTGCTCGAGGTGGAGTTCGCTCTGGATGAAACGGGGCGCTCGGCACCAATGCGGTACGGCGAACTGGCGACTGCCCTCGGGGTGCCGATCGACGAGCGGGCCGACCCGGCGCAGGTGCGCACGGCCGTCCTGGCGCTGCGGGCGGCGAAGGGCATGGTGCTCGACGAGGCCGACCACGACACCTGGAGTGTGGGATCGTTCTTCACCAATCCGGTGGTCCAGGTCGACCAGTTCGAGCGGTTGCAGGCCGCTGCCGAAGGCCCGGTGCCGCACTACCCGGCCTCCGGCGGCGTGAAGCTCGCCGCGGGCTGGCTGGTGGAACGGGCCGGCTTCGGCAGAGGTTTTCCGAGCGCCGGTTCGTGCCGGTTGTCGACCAAGCACGCGCTGGCCCTGACCAACCGGGGCGGGGCAACCACCGCCGACGTGCTGGGGTTGGCGCGCACCGTGCGTGATGGGGTCCAGGCTGCCTTCGGCGTCACGCTGGTGCCCGAACCGGTACTCGTCGGGTGTGCGCTGTAGCGCGCCCGCCACGGCTGAGCCGGCGCCAGGCGTTCACCCCGACTGACGGCGCCACCGGGATCATCCCCACCGTCGCAGTCGGCCCTCGGGTCAGCGACGGCTGGTTCCAGCGCATCGCGCTGACCAACCCCGCGGGAGAGGCTGTCACCGGGTCGATCGCCACCGTCGCACCCACGAGAAAGGTCACCGGCGGCTTCCAACTCTCCGACGGCCAGACCGTCAGCACCGATCCGATCACCGAAGGCGGTTGGGCCTGGTTGCCCGACGAGGCGCAGGGCTCGCGGCTGCACTGGCGCAGTCGGGAGTACTTCGAGCCGGGCACCAGGGTCCACGTCGGTGCCCGCCTCTACGGGGTGGCCTTCGGAGATGGCGACTACGGCGAAGCCGACCAGCCCCGCAATGTGACCCGCAGCGGCATCCACGTCGTCACCGAGAAGTATTCCGACTTCTACATGTCCAACCCGGCGGCCGGCTACAACCGCATCCACGAGCGCTGGGCGGTGCGGATCTCCGACAACGGCGAGTTCATCCACGCCAACGGTTGCATCAACCTGTCCACCGATGACGCCGAGCAGTACTTCTACAGCGCGCTCTACGGCGACCCGGTCGAGGTCACCGGAACCTCGATTCAGCTGTCCTATACCGACGGCGATATCTGGGACTGGGCGGTGGACTGGTACGAGTGGACGTCGATGTCAGCGTTGTCGACGCTGGCGCAGACATCGACGCTGCCGAGTAGCACACCGGTCACTCCCACTGACGCTCCTACCCGGTCCGGCACTAGACCCGGCGGTTGAACCGGCTGGCGCTGGCCTGGTCGCGCGGGCGCACGATGATCTGGTCGATGTTGACGTGCGAGGGCCGGGTGGCGACGAAGCCGATCACCTCGGCGACATCGGCAGCCACCAGCGGGCTGATGCCCTTGTACACGGCTTCGGCCCGCTGCTCGTCGCCACCGAACCGCACCAGGGAGAACTCGGTCCGGACCGCGCCCGGCGCGACCTCGGTCAACCGGACGGGCTTCCCCAGCAGTTCGCCACGCAGCGTCCGATGCAGGGCGCCCTGGGCGTGCTTGGCGGCCGCGTAGCCGGCGCCACCGTCATAGACCTCGATGGCGGCAATAGACGTGACGGTCACGATCAACCCGTCGCCGCTGGCGATCAGTTTGGGTAACAGCGCCCGGGTAACCCGCAACGTGCCCAGCACGTTGGTTTCCCACATCCAACGCCAGTTGTCCAGATCCGCGTCGACCACCGGTTCAAGGCCCTTGGCGCCGCCGGCGTTGTTCACCAGCACATCCACTCGGTCCAGCCCTGCGGCCAGTGCTTCCACCCCCGCGCCATCGGTGATATCGGCCACCATGGCGGTCCCGCCGATCTCCGCGGCGAGCCGTTGGATGCGATCTGCTCGGCGGGCCACCGCGACCACGTGAAAGCCATGTGCGGCAAGCGTTCTGGCCGTCGCCTCGCCGATTCCGGCGCTGGCGCCGGTGACTACGGCCACCGGCGAGGGGGCGTCTGGGTTCGCTGTCATTGCGACCGACGGTACCGGCTCGTGCAGGTATCGGTCTGACCTGGGGCAACAACAGCCGACCGCGGTGGGTGTAAAGATGGAAACGTGCACCCGTCCCAGGATCTGTCCGATGCCCCGGTTGGTGCGCTGCCACGCCGGGTCGCGGTGTTGTCGGTGCACACCTCGCCATTGGCCCAGCCGGGCATCGGGGACGCCGGCGGCATGAACGTCTATGTGCTGCAGGCCGCGCTGCACATGGCTCGCCGCGGTGTCGAGGTCGAGATCTTCACTCGCGCGACATCATCGGCCGAGCCTTCGGTGGTTCCGGTGGTCCCCGGCGTACTGGTGCGCAATGTTGTTGCGGGCCCATTCGAAGGCCTCGACAAGTACGACCTACCGACCCAACTCTGCGCGTTCACCGCGGGTGTGCTGCGAGCCGAGGCCACCCATGAGCCGGGGTACTACGACGTGGTGCACTCGCACTACTGGTTGTCCGGGCAGGTCGGCTGGCTGGTGCGCGACCGCTGGGCAGTGCCACTGGTGCACACCGCTCACACCTTGGCCGCGGTCAAGAATGCCGCGCTGGCTGAAGGCGACGCCCCGGAGCCGCTGTTGCGTGCGGTGGGTGAACAGCAGGTGGTCGATGAGGCTGACCGTTTGATCGTTAATACCGAAGATGAAGCGCATCAACTGGTTTCGCTACATAACGCCGACCGAGAACGTATCGACATCGTGAACCCGGGCGTCGACCTACAGACCTTCAGTCCCGGTGACAAATGGGCGGCGCGAGCCGCGCTGGGGCTGTCGGCGGCAGAGCAGATAGTCGCGTTCGTCGGCCGCATCCAACCGCTCAAGGCCCCCGATGTGCTGCTGCGGGCAGCCGCTCGGTTACCCGGCGTTCGGGTGCTCGTCGTCGGCGGACCTTCGGGCAGCGGCCTGGCCGCCCCTGACACCCTGGTGCGGTTGGCAGACGAACTCGGTATCGCCGACCGGGTGAGTTTCCTGCCGCCGCAGTCGCGTGAACAGCTGGCCAACGTGTATCGGGCGGCCGACCTGTTGGCGGTTCCCAGCTACTCGGAATCCTTCGGTTTGGTCGCCGTCGAGGCGCAGGCGTGCGGTACCCCGGTGGTGGCGGCCGCGGTCGGCGGCCTGCCGGTCGCGGTGGCCGACGGGCGCAGCGGAACCTTGGTCGCCGGCCACGACCCGGATCAATGGGCCCGTGCCATCGCCGATCTGCTCGCAGCAGATCCGGTCACTTTGCGCCGCGCCGCGATCGCCCATGCCGAGCAGTTCTCCTGGGACCACACGGTCGAACAGCTCCTGGGCAGCTACGGACGGGCGATCGCCGATTACCGAAGCACCCACCAGCTCAGCGCCGGGCGTGACGCGCTGGCGCGCCGAAGCGGTCGGCGCTGGACGATGCGAAGGGGAATCCGCGCGTGACGCACCCCAGGCAGGCGGAAGCCCGCGTCCGGCAGGTCATCGAGGACATCCTGATCGAGCACGGTCTCACCTACACCCGACACGACGGCGCCCATGGCGGGCTGCCCGGTCTGATCGTGGAGTTGCCGGGGGAGCGCAAGCTGAGCACCAACACCCTGCTCACTGTCGGCGAGCACTCGGTGCGAGTGGAGGCCTTCGTCTGCCGCAAACCCGACGAGAATTTCGAGGGCGTCTACCGCTTCCTGCTCAAGCGCAATCGTCGGCTCTACGGAGTGGCCTATGCGCTGGACAATATCGGCGATATCTATCTCATCGGCCGCATCGCGCTCGACGTGGTCAATGCCGACGAGATCGACCGCGTGCTCGGTCAGGTGCTCGAGGCTGCCAACAACGATTTCAACACCCTCCTGGAACTCGGGTTCGCCTCATCCATCCGTAAAGAATGGGCCTGGCGGGTGGCCCGGGGCGAGTCGCTGAAGAACCTGAAGGCCTTCGAGCATCTGATCGACGACGATCCGCCCGCGTGAGACACTTTCGGTCATGGCTGACTCCACGCTAATTCTGCTGCGCCACGGCCAGAGCCAGTGGAACGCGAGCAACCAGTTCACCGGCTGGGTCGACGTCGATCTGACCGATCAGGGCCGAGCCGAGGCGGCTCGCGCGGGTGAACTCATCGCCGGCGGCGACCGCCAGCCCGACGTGCTCTACACCTCGCTGCTGCGCCGTGCGATCACCACCGCACATCTGGCGCTGGACGCAGCCGACCGGCTATGGATTCCGGTACACCGCCATTGGCGGCTGAACGAGCGCCATTACGGCGCGCTGCAGGGTCTGAACAAGGCCGAGACCAAGGCCCGCTACGGCGACGACCAGTTCATGATGTGGCGGCGCAGCTATGACACCCCGCCGCCGCCGATCGAGAAGGGCAGCCAGTACAGCCAGGACGCCGACCCCCGGTACGCCGATATCGGTGGCGGTCCGCTGACCGAGTGCCTGGCCGATGTGGTAGCCCGGTTCGCGCCCTACTACGAGCAGACCATCGCCGCCGACCTCAAGGCGGGCAAGACGGTGCTGATCGTCGCGCACGGCAACTCGCTTCGGGCACTGGTGAAGTATCTCGACGGGATGTCCGATGAGGAGGTCGTCGGTTTGAACATCCCGACCGGGGTCCCGTTGCGGTACGACCTCGACGGCGAGGGCACGCCACTGGTGATCGGGGGAACCTACCTCGACCCCCAAGCCGCTGCCGCCGGCGCGGCCGCAGTGGCCAACCAGGGCGCTAAATAGAACATTCGGTTAACAGCTGTCTAACTCCCCGTTTGGAAATTGTGATGTTGTTCGGTTCTGCCGCATGGTGTTTCCGTGATGTTCGCCCGATGCGTACGCTTTGGGCGTGAGTGTTGGTGCGGTGGCACTGTGGGTCACGGTCACAGGGTTGGTGGGACTTGCCCTGGGTTGGGCGATCGGCGCAGTCCTGACGCCGTGGCGCCGGGGGCGGAGTCAGTCTCGCGCCGGCCACGAGGCCGGTATGACAGTGTCTGAAGTTCTTGAAGGTGCAGTGTCGGCCGCGCCCATCGGTGTTTTGGTGGTCGGTAGATCGCGTGAGGTGGTGCTCAGCAACCAGCGCGCAGCTGAACTGGGTCTGGTGCGCGACCGGATGGTCGACGACCGGGTGTGGACCGCCGCGCAGCGAACGTTGGTCACTGATGAGGATGTCGAGATCGATCTGTTAGCCCCGGGGGGTGTCCCCGCCGGTCGTCTGGGACTAGCCGTTCACGGACATGTGCGACTGCTGAACGCGGAGCATCCCAGGCTTGCGGTCGTCTACCTCGACGACCGGTCCGAGCAGGCCCGCATGGAGGCCAGCCGCCGCGATTTCGTGGCCAACATCAGCCACGAACTCAAGACCCCCGTTGCCGCGATGGGTGTGCTCGCTGAGGCACTGCTGGAGTCCGCTGATGACCCCGAATCGGCGCAGCGGTTCGGGCGCACGATGTACACCGAATCACAGCGGCTGGCCAGCATGATCGGCGAGCTCATCGAACTGTCTCGCTTGCAGGGTGCCGAACGGCTCCCTGACCTGGTGAGGGTGGACGTGGATACCGTTGTGCAGGAAGCGATCTCCCGGCATAAGGTTGCTGCTGATCGTGCTGACATCAAGGTAAATACCGATGACCCGATCGGCGTCGAGGTGCTGGGCGACCAGCCGCTGCTGGTTACCGCGGTGGCCAACCTCATCTCCAACGCAATCGCGTACTCGCCGGATAGCTCCGCAGTGTCGATCAGTCGCCGGCGCAGTGGTGATGCCATCGAGATCGCCGTGACCGACCGCGGCATCGGGATCGCGCTGGCCGATCAGGAGCGAGTTTTCGAGCGGTTCTTTCGGGTGGACAAGGCCCGCTCCCGCGCCACCGGTGGGACCGGTCTGGGGCTGGCCATCGTTAAACATGTCGCTGCCAATCACAACGGCGATATTCGATTGTGGAGCAGGCCCGGAACCGGTTCCACGTTCACCCTGTCGGTCCCTGCCTATCCGGATGACATTGATGACGCCGACGACAACGTCGGCGAAGAGGAGGCGTAGTGATCCGAGTGCTGATCGTCGAGGATGAGGAGTCGCTGGCCGAGCCGCTCGCCTACCTGCTCCGCAGGGAAGGATTTCAGGCCACGGTAGCCACCGATGGACCCGCGGCGCTGACCCAGTTCGACCAGGCCGGCGCCGATATCGTGCTGCTCGACCTGATGCTGCCCGGGATGAGCGGCACGGACGTGTGCAGGAACCTGCGGTCGCGCTCGACCGTTCCGGTGATCATGTTGACCGCGCGCGACAGTGAGATCGACAAGGTGCTCGGACTCGAACTCGGCGCCGACGACTACGTCACCAAGCCGTACTCGGCGCGCGAGCTGATCGCCCGGATCCGGGCGGTACTGCGCCGTGGCACCGATGCCGATGAGGTCGGATACGGCGAGGCGCTGCTGGACTCCGGACCGGTCCGCATGGACGTCGAACGGCACGTCGTCAGCGTGCACGGCGATCCGATCGCGATGCCGCTCAAAGAGTTCGACCTGCTGGAATACCTGTTGCGGAACAAGGGCCGGGTGCTCACCCGAGGTCAGCTGATCGACCGGGTGTGGGGCGCCGACTACGTCGGCGACACCAAGACTCTCGACGTACACGTCAAGCGCCTACGGTCCAAGATCGAGACCGACCCGGCGAATCCAGTCCGGCTCATCACCGTGCGCGGTCTGGGCTACAAACTAGACGGCTAGCTAGGCCGTGCCTGCGGCCCGGGTTGCCGGATGCACGGCGATCAGCGGAAAACCACTGCGCCGCTTGCACATCGCGGCCAGTTCCGCATAGGCCTTCTTGCCCAGTAACTCAGTGAGTTCGGCGGCCAGCGACTTCCATACCGGTTCGGATCCGACATGCGCGGCTGGGTCTCCGGTGCAATACCAGTGCAGGTCTTCGCCGCCTTCACCCCACCCCCGGCGGTCGTACTCGGTGATGGTGGTCTTGAGGATTTCAGTGCTGTCGGGCCGGGTGATCCACTCCTGGCTGCGCCGGATCGGCAACTGCCAGCACACCTCCGGCTTCATCGTCAGCGGTTCGACCCCAAGTTTGAGCGCCTTGCTGTGCAGCGCACAGCCGGTGCCACCCTCGAAACCGGGCCGGTTCAGAAAGATGCAGGCGCCCTTGTACTTTCGGGTTCGAAGGTTGGGCTCGTCCTCGAAGGAGTCCATCTCCAGGTAGCCCTTGCGGCCCATGCCCTTCTCGTAGAACTGCCAGTCCGCCTCAGTCAGCTTCGCCACTGCGGCATCGAGGTTGGCGCGGTCGTCGTCATCGGAGAGGAATGCCCCGTGTGAACAGCACCCGTCGTCGGGGCGGCCCGCCACGGTGCCTTGGCAGGCCGGTGTGCCGAAGACGCATGTCCAGTGCGACAGCAGCCAGGTCAGGTCGGCGGCGATGAGATGCTCGTTATTGGCTGGGTCGTAGAACTCAACCCATTCGCGGGGGAAGTCCAGTTCTACCTCGCCGGGGTGCTTGCGCGTCACGACCACAAAGGTTAGACGATGTTGGTTCGTCCCACCTCCCGCTGGTTGGTGTTCCCGCCCGCTAGGTTGGTGGTGTGCGATTGGGTGTGCTCGACGTGGGTAGCAACACGGTTCACCTCCTGGTGGTGGATGCCCACCGCGGTGGCCATCCGACGCCGATGAGCTCGACCAAGTCATCCTTGCGCCTCGCCGAGGCGATCGACGACTCCGGCCGGCTCACTCGTCGGGGTGCCGACAAGCTTGTCGACACCGTCGAGGAGTTCGCCAAGATCGCCATCAGTTCGGGTTGTGCCGAGCTGATGGCGTTCGCGACCTCGGCGGTTCGCGATGCGAAGAACTCCGAGGAAGTGCTGGCCCGGGTGCGGTCGCAGACCGGGGTGAACCTTCAGGCGCTCACCGGTGTCGACGAATCACGATTGACCTTCTTGGCGGTGCGGCGGTGGTATGGCTGGAGCGCGGGGCGCATCATCAACCTCGACATCGGGGGCGGATCCCTGGAACTGTCCACCGGTGTCGACGAGGTACCCGATATCGCGCTGTCACTACCGCTGGGCGCGGGCCGGCTGACCAGGGAGTGGCTGCCTGACGACCCGCCGGGACGGCGCCGGGTGGCGATGCTGCGTGACTGGCTCGACACCGAGCTGACCCAGGCCGGTAAGGCAGTCCTGAAGGCCGGCGTCCCCGACCTCGCGGTGGGTAGTTCGAAGACGTTCCGGTCGCTGGCACGTCTCACCGGGGCCGCGCCGTCGGCCGAGGGCCCTCGGGCCAAGCGGACCCTCACCGCCAACGGGCTGCGCCAGCTCATCGCCTTCATCTCTAGAATGACCGCGGCAGACCGTGCCGAGTTGGAGGGGGTGAGCGCCGAGCGGGCACCGCAGATCGTGGCCGGTGCGCTGGTGGCGGAGGCGAGTATGCGAGCTATGTCGTTGGAATCGGTGGACATCTGCCCCTGGGCGCTGCGCGAGGGCGTCATCCTGCGTCGGCTCGATAACGAAGCCGACGGAACCGACTTGGTGGAGGCGGCCATTTCCGGGCGATCGAGAGGTGAGACACGATGAGCCCATCAGACGACAGCACCCGACCGATCTCGGTGGCCGAGTTGCTGGCCCGGAATGGAACCATCGGCGCGCCCCCGGTCGGCGGACGACGGCATCGGCGGCGAGGCAATGACCAGGCCGTGACCGTGGCGGAACTCACCGGCGAGATTCCGATCATCCGTCCTGAGACGATCCCGGTTCAGGAAGTCGCCGAGGAACCGGCTGAGGAACCGGAGACCTCAGAGACCGTGGAGTCCTCGGAGACCGTGGTGATCTACTCCGAAACCGTGGTCGACGCGGGCAGCGATGTCGTCGCGGAAGTCGAACAGGAGCAGGCACCCGAGGACGAGGCCCCTGAGGACCAGGCACCCGAGGACCAGGCACCCGAGGACCCCCCGCTCTCCAGCCCGCCGTGGGCACGCCGCAAAAGGGGTCCCAAACTCGACCACGATCCCCGTCCGACGCGCCGCGGGTCGGACGCCGAGCAGATGACCTATGACCCGGTTGATCAATCGGTGGACCTCGCAGGCCTCGTCGACGACCAGTCCGATGAAGCCGAAGAACTGCGCTCCTATCTGCGGTCGTCGGGCGGCACGCTGTTCAGTGGCGAGACCGTCGCCGATGACCTCGCGCGTCGTGGCGTCACCGAGGTCGACGAACTCGCCGACGTGGCCACGCCGACAGCGACCCGACCCCGCGAGGACAGGCTGACCGCTCTTCGCCAGGGGATGATGGCGGTGCTTCAGTCGGTGCTCGCGGTCATTTTCGGTGCCGGGCTGTTCATCGCTTTCGATCAGCTATGGAGGTGGAACAACATCGTGGCGCTGATGCTTTCGGTTCTGGTCATCCTCGGCTTGGTGATCGCGGTGCGGGTGGTTCGAAAGACCGAGGATATTGCCAGCACCTTGATCGCGGTCGCGGTGGGCGCGCTGGTCACACTCGGACCGCTGGTCCTGCTGCAGTCGACCTGAATTCGTCAGTGCGCCCAGCGATCAAGATCGGTCTCTCGACGGCTTCGGTCTACCCCCTGAGGACCGAAGCGGCCTTCGAGTGCGCCGCCGAGTTGGGCTACGACGGCGTCGAACTGATGGTGTGGGGGGAAGCGCTCAGCCAGGACATCGGCGCCGTCTCTCAACTGTCGCGGCGCTATGGCGTACCGGTGCTGTCTGTGCATGCGCCCTGCCTGTTGATCTCGCAGCGAGTGTGGGGTGCTGACCCGATCCCGAAGCTAGACCGCAGCGTGCAGGCCGCCGAGCGACTCGGTGCGCAGACCGTGGTTGTGCACCCGCCGTTCCGTTGGCAGCGGCGCTACGCCGAGGGCTTCAGCGAACAGGTGGCCTGGCTGGAGGAACGCAGCGATGTGCACGTCGCAGTGGAGAACATGTTCCCGTTCCGCGCCGACAGGTTCTTCGGTTCCGGACTGCCCTCGATTGAGCGCATGCGCCGCCGCGGGGGGCGACCGGGCGCGGGCGTCTCGGCGTTCGCGCCGTCCTATGACCCGCTCGACGGTGATCATGCGCACTACACACTGGACCTGTCACACACCGCGACGGCGGGAACCGATGCCCTGGACATGGCTCGCCGGATGGGGTCGGGCCTGGTGCACCTGCACCTGTGCGACGGCAATGGCGCGTCCACCGACGAACATCTGGTGCCCGGGCGTGGAACTCAACCCACCGTCGAGGTGTGCCAGATGCTGGCCGGCAGTGACTTCACCGGTCACGTCATCCTCGAGGTGACCACGTCGGGTGCGCGCAATAAGGCCGAACGCGATGGGTTGCTGACGGAGTCGCTCCAGTTCGCCCGCACCCATCTGCTGCGCTGAAAGGCGCTGAAAGGCCTCAATGAATTCACCGGTGACGCCGCTGTTCTCCGATGCGATGAACCTGCGCCCGGTTGACGGTAGGCCCGGTGAGTTCGACGGAAACCTCAACGAGCACTGGACCATCGGGCCGAAGGTTCACGGCGGGGTGATGGTTGCGTTGTGCGCCAAGGCCGCCCGGGCGGCGTATTCCGAGCAGGGTGCCGAACAGGACGTGATCGCCCAGCCGGTGGCGGTATCGGCGAACTTCCTGTCCGCGCCCGATCCGGGTCCGGTACGTCTGGTCACGACGGTACGTAAGAGGGGGCGGCGGATCGGCCTGGTCGATGTCGAACTGATCGCCGGAGAACGGGCCTGCGTCCATGCGGTGGTCACACTGGGGGATCCCGAACACAACGCTGAACCGCTCTTGTCGGCCAATCCGGTGACTGCTCTGATGAGTCGGGAACCCCCGGCCGATGTGGCGCCCATCGGCCCCGGTCATCCCGGGGCCGAGATCAACAACCTGGCCCGTGGCTGCGATATCCGACCAGCATTGGTGTTCATGATCTGGGTGCGGCCCAAGCAGGGTCGGGTCGACGAACTGTTCGCGTTGATGTGCGGTGACATCTCACTGCCGGTGCCCTATGCGGTCGGTCGACGCGGCTGGGCGCCCACCGTGCAATCCCGGCAGCTGGCGCTGGTGCCCGATCGGTAGGGTTTCTGCCATGGCCAGAATCGCGATCATCGGTGGCGGCAACATGGGCGAGGCGCTTCTCGCGGGGCTGCTTCGGGCCGGCCGTCAGGTCAAGGACCTGGTGCTGTCCGAGAAGTCCTCCGAGCGGGCCGAGTTCCTCTCCCAGAAGTACTCGGTCCGAGTCGCCTCGCTGGCTGACGCGGTGGAGAACGCGGCGTACGTGATCCTCGCGGTCAAACCGGCCGACGTCGAATACATCATCGGCGAAATCGCAAACGCCGCAGGCAAAGCCGCCGATGATGCGGTCGAGCAGGTCTTGGTGAGTGTCGCGGCCGGCGTCACCACCGGCTTCTACGAATCCCATCTGCCCGCCGGATCCCCGGTGATCCGCGCCATGCCCAACGCCCCGGCTCTGGTCGGAGCCGGGATCACCGCGCTTGCCAAGGGCCGCTTCGGCACCGCGGAGCAACTGTCGGAGGCCGCGGCGCTGTTCGAGTGCGTCGGTAGCGTGCTGATCGTCCCAGAGGCCCAGATCGACACGGTGACGGCTGTCTCGGGTTCGGGGCCGGCGTACTTCTTTCTGTTCCTTGAGGCGCTCGTTGATGCCGGGGTCACCAATGGTCTGAGTCGCACCGTAGCCACCGAATTGGCGGTTCAGACCATGGCCGGTTCGGTGGCGATGCTGTTGGACCGCATTGAATCCGGCAGCGCCGCGGCGGCGGGTCGGCCCGACACCACCGCGGCCGAACTGCGGGCACTGGTCACCTCGCCCGGCGGTACAACCGCGGCTGGCCTGCGGGAATTGGAGCGTGGCGGGGTGCGCGCCGCCGTCGCTGCCGCCGTCGATGCCGCAAAAACCCGCTCTGAGCAGCTAGGAATTACATCAGAGTAGTTCAAGTTTTTTAAACTGATTAGCCAACACCCGTCGCAGGAACCCCATTGGCCACGCTATTCTCCTCATGTATGCGCGGGTGGTGCCAGCGGTGGGGAAGCCGCCGGAACCCCCGTGCCTGACCGGAAATGGGTAGCGATGACGTCTATGAACGGGCCATCGGCGCGGGATTCTGCCGCCGGAAAATCGGCGCGTGACGCCGGTGCGGCGGAGGGCCAACCGGTCACCAGAACTCAGTTTCTCACCGTTGCGGAGGTGGCCGCGCTGATGCGGGTCAGCAAGATGACGGTGTACCGGCTGGTGCACAACGGGGAACTGCCCGCCGTTAGGGTGGGCCGCTCATTCCGAGTCCACGCCAAGGCTGTCCATGACCTGCTGGAGACGTCGTACTTCGACGCCGGCTAAGCCGCCTTCGGATCATCCGGTTTTCGTTCCCCCGTCCGCTTGGGTAAGGTAACCGGGACATAGGCAGGCCCGGCGTGAAGCGGGCGATTGGTACTTGAGGTAGCGGAGTTCATGGGCTCAGTCATTAAGAAGCGGCGCAAGCGGATGTCCAAGAAGAAGCATCGCAAGTTGCTGCGTCGCACCCGGGTCCAGCGCAGAAAATTGGGTAAGTAGCCGCCACCGGGATCCTGTATCGGCCGATAGGCTGCTGACATGGAGTCCGGCGACGTCGGCACCGAGGTGCCGGATCACCCCAGGGTTGTACTCGTCACTGGTGCTTGCCGTTTCCTCGGTGGCTATCTGACCGCCCGGTTGGTGCAGAATCCGCTGATCGACACAGTGATCGCGGTCGACGCCGTCGCACCCAGTAAGGATCTGCAGCGGCGGATGGGCCGGGCCGAGTTCGTTCGTGCCGACATTCGAAATCCTTTTATCGCCAAGGTGATCCGCAACGGCGACGTGGATACCGTGGTGCATGCCGCGGCCGCATCCTATGTGCCACGCTCGGGTGGGCGTGCCACGCTCAAGGAACTCAACGTCATGGGCGCTATGCAGCTGTTCGCCGCATGTCAGAAGGCGCCGTCGGTTAGGCGGGTGGTCCTCAAGTCCACCTCGGAGGTCTACGGATCCCATCCGCACGACCCGGTGGTCCACACCGAGGACGGCAGGAGCAGACGCCCGCCCCGGGAGGGCTTCGCCCGCGACAGTGTTGATATCGAGGGCTACGCCCGCGGGCTGGGTCGGCGCCGGCCGGATATCGCGGTGACCATTCTGCGGCTGGCCAACATGATCGGCCCCGCGATGGACACCGCGCTGGCACGTTACCTCTCCGGGCCGGTGGTGACCACTGTGCTCGGCCATGACGCCCGGCTGCAGTTGCTGCATGAGCAGGACGCCCTGGGCGCGCTGGAGCGGGCCACCATGGCTGCCACACCGGGCACGTTCAACATCGGGGCCAGGGGGATCGTCATGATGTCGCAGGCGATCCGTCGGGCCGGCCGGTTGTCCCTGCCGGTGCCGACGTTCGGGGTGGGGGCGGTGGATTCGGTGCGCAAAGCGACGATGAACAGCGAAGTCAACCGCGACCAGCTGGATTATCTCAGTTATGGCCGCGTGATGGACACCACCCGGATGCGCACCGAACTGGGCTTCGAGCCGAAGTGGACGACGCTCGAGGCCTTCGACGACTTCGTGCGCGGCCGCGGCCTTACGCCCATCATTGATCCGGACTGGGTACGCTCAGTGGAGAGCCGGGTGCTCGCAGTGGCACAGCGGTGGGGGAGGTGAGCGGCGTGAGTGGCGACTCGAAGGCGAAAGTCATTCCCCTGCACGGCGTCTCGCAGCGAGCCAGTGCCTCCCGTCGGCATCCCTCGGCGTTGCCGAAACCGCCGACCGGTACCGCCGACGGGATCGAGGCCGTCATCCGCGAGTTCGAGCAGCGGCGCGAGGCCGCGGCCGAATCGGACGGCGGCGATCTGACGCAACGCATTGCCGGGGTCGCCGACTTCATCCGCAAGCGCCTCACCGGTGACTACACCGTTGACGAGTTCGGCTTCGATCCGCAGTACAACGACGCTGTGGTTCTACCCGCGTTGCGGTTCTTCTACGACAGGTGGTTCCGCGTCGAGGTGAGCGGTATCGAAAACCTGCCGGACACCGGTGCCGGCTTGATCGTCGCCAACCACGCCGGCACGCTGCCGTTCGACGGCCCGATGCTCTCGGTGGCGGTTCGCGATCACCACCCGGTGCACCGCGATCTGCGCCTGCTTGCCGCCGATATCGTGTTCGACATGCCGGTGGTCGGCCCGATCGCGCGCAGAGCCGGCCACACCATGGCGTGCAGCACCGATGCGAATCGGCTACTCGCCGCCGGCGAGCTCACGGCGGTGTTCCCCGAGGGTTACAAGGGTCTGGGCAAACCCTTCCGGGACCGCTACAAGCTGCAGCGCTTCGGCCGGGGCGGCTTCGTCTCGGCGGCGTTGCGCGCCAAGGCACCGATCATCCCGTGTTCGATCGTCGGTTCCGAAGAGATTTATCCCATGCTCGCCGACGTCAAGTTGTTGGCCCGGGTGCTCGGGGTGCCGTATTTCCCCGTCACACCGCTGTTCCCGCTGGCCGGCCCGCTGGGCCTGGTGCCGCTGCCGTCGAAGTGGCACATCGCATTCGGTGCACCTGTCGATACCTCGGACTACGACGACACGGCAGCCGATGATCCGATGATCACCTTCGAGATCACCGATGAGGTGCGCGAGACCATTCAGCAAACGCTGTTCGTACTGCTGGGTCAGCGACGCAATACGTTCTTCGGCTGATCAGCTGTTCGCCTGCCGCGCCTGTGCCCGGGCGGCGATCGCGGCGACCAGGGCGTCGTCTTCTGCGCCCGCAGCTTCGCCGATCATCGTCACGATTGTCGTGATCACCGGCTTGCCCTCGGCGTCGGTGACCTCGCTGCGCATTTCGCTGATGACCGTTCCGTGCGACTGCAGCACAGAATCCAGCCAGGAATCGAAATACAGCTTGTCGCCGGCGAATATCGGACGGTGGAAGAGGATCTTCTGGTCGCGGTGGATGACCCGGGACAGGTTGATCCCGACGTCGAACTGTTTGAAGATCTCCAGTTGGACCTGACGGCCCGCCACCGCGATGAAGGTCAGTGGCGCGACGACATCGGGATAGCCGGCCGCCTTGGCCGCCTCTTCGCTGAAGTGCAGTGGGTCATCGGACTGGACGGCTGACGCATACTCGCGGATCTTCTCCCGGCCAACCAGGAAATAGTCGTGATAGCGGTAGTGGGTACCGATGATGTCGCTGGCGAATGACATTGCGGGAGCCTATCGCGTCGGGCTTGTCACCTCGACTAGTCGTGGTCGCACTAGTCGTGCTCGTGCCGGCGCGACACGGCCGCGGCGACCGCGCCGCCGACCGCGCCGATCGCCAGCGCCGACGGGACGCCGATCCGTGCCGCCTTGCGCGCGGTGCGGAAATCGCGGATCTCCCAACCCCGTTCACGCGCCAGCTCCCGCAGATCGGCGTCCGGGTTGATCGCGACCGCAGTACCCACCAGCGACAGCATCGGCACATCGTTGTGGCTGTCGGAGTAGGCGGTGCAGCGTTTGAGGTTGAGGCCCTCCCGGATCGCTAATGCCCGCACCGCGTGCGCCTTGCCGAGCCCGTGCAGAATGTCACCCACCAGACGGCCGGTGAACACGCCGTCGACCGATTCCGCGACGGTACCCAGTGCCCCGGTCAGACCAAGCCGCTCGGCGATGGTGGCGGCCAGTTCGTACGGCGTCGCGGTGACCAGCCACACCTGTTGCCCGGCGTCGAGATGCATCTGTGCCAGCGCCCGCGTGCCGGACCAGATTTTATCCGCGATGATCTCGTCGTAGATCTCGGCGCCGAGGGTGGCCAACTCCGCGGTTGAACGGCCTTCGATGAACGCCAGCGCCTTGCGCCGGCCCTCGGCGACGTCCTCGCTGTTCTCCCGACCGGTCAATTGGAACTTGGCCTGGGCGTAGATGAACTTCCACACCTCGCTGTACCGGAAGTACTTGCGTGCGGCCAAGCCACGACCGAAGTGCACCAGCGACGAACCCTGTACCAGAGTGTTGTCGACATCGAAGAAGGCGGCTGCGGTCAGATCGGCCGGCGGCGGGGCGGGCACAGCCTCCAGGCCCGCCAGATCCTGGCCGTCTTCCGGGTCGCCCATGGGGTTCAGCCTATCCAGGGGATCCGACCCAAAGGGATGCGACACTGGCCTGCGATGAGTCGAGCGCATGTTGAACTGCTCACCCGGCAGGGGTGCGGCATCTGTCAGCGGGTTCACGACCGGCTGGCCGAATTGGCCGCCGAACTGGGCTTTGAGTTGTCCAGCACGGACGTGGACGCAGTGGCCGCAGCGGGTAACCCCGCGCTTCGGGCCGAGTTCGGCGACCGACTGCCGGTGGTATTGCTCGACGGCCGCGAGCACAGCTACTGGGATATCGACGAGGCCCGCTTGCGGGCCGACGTCGAAAAGGCCTAGACGAGGCCCGCCTGCGGGCCGACGTCGCGAACCGGTGAACACCGAACACAATTTGGTGAGGCCGCTGCGAAGCCATTAGCGTTATGGGTAATTTCTGCCGAAAGATCAACCCCGATAGATCAACCCCGAGCAGCGAGGGAGCAGGTCAGGTGATCGTCGCGTGAGCGTCCTGTTGTTCGGGGTTTCTCACCGCAGCGCGCCGGTTTCGGTTCTCGAGCAGCTCGCCGCCGATGAGTCTGATCAGGTGAAGCTGGTCGATTCCGTGCTGCAATCGCCGCTGGTGACCGAGGCAATGATCCTGTCGACATGCAACCGGGTCGAGGTCTATGCGGTCGTCGATGCCTTCCACGGTGGCCTCTCGGTGATCGGTCAGGTGCTGGCCGATCACTCCGGCATGTCGACAGGAGATCTCACCAGACACGCCTACGTCCGATACAGCGAGGCGGCCGTCGAGCATCTTTTCGCGGTGACCAGTGGTCTGGACAGCGCGGTGGTAGGCGAGCAGCAGGTGCTCGGGCAGGTCCGCCGCGCCTATGCCACCGCTGAGGCCAACCGGACGGTCGGACGCATTCTGCACGATCTGGCCCAGCGGGCGTTGGCCGTCGGCAAGCGGGTGCACTCCGAGACCGCAGTCGGCGCCGCGGGCGCCAGCGTGGTGTCGGTCGCCCTGCATGTCGCCGCCGAGCGGCTTTATCGGCCCGAGTTGGGCCCCTCCTACACCGCACTGACCGGACGAACCGCAACCGTGATCGGTGCCGGCTCGATAGGCGCCCTGACGGCCGCGCACCTCGTCCGGCTCGGGGTGACGCACATCAACGTGGTCAATCGCTCGTTGCCCCGGGCGCAACGTTTGGCGCGGAACCTCAGCGAGCAGGGGGCCAGCGCGCAGGCGATGACTCTTGACCAGTTACCGGCGGCCATGGCCTCGGTCGATCTGGTGGTCAGCTGCACCGGGGCGGTACGGCCGGTCGTGACGCTGGCCGACGTCCACCACGCGCTGGCCGCGGGGCAGCGTGACGAGCTCGGCGAGCCGCTGGTGCTATGCGACCTCGGGATGCCCCGCGATATTGATCCCGCCGTCGCCGGATTGCCCGGCGTCTCAGTGATCGACATGGACCGCATCCAGCGCGAGCCGTCGGCGCGGGCCGCCGCCGCCGACGCCGACGCCGCCCGCCAGATCGTCGCGGCTGAGGTTGCTGCGTACCTGGCCAGTCAGCGGATGGCGGAGGTGACCCCCACCGTGACGGCGCTGCGGCAGCGGGCTGCCGACGTGGTGGAGACCGAGTTGCTGCGATTGGAGCACCGGTTGCCGGGCCTGGATGACGCCCAGCGCGGCGAGGTGGGCCGGACCGTACGCAGAGTCGTCGACAAGTTGTTACACGCCCCTACGGTGCGCATCAAACAACTGGCCGCCGCACCGGGTGGCGACGCCTACGCCGAGGCATTGCGGGAACTATTCGAACTCGATCCGCATTCCGTCGATGCCGTTGCATCAGGTGAAATCACTTTGCCTGCAACGGAATCCGATACCGTTCGACCTGACGGCGCCGAGTAGAACGCTTGACCGCCCGCGACGATTCAGTGATCCGGATCGGAACCCGGGGCAGTCTGCTGGCCACGACGCAGGCCGGGACAATCCGCGATCAGCTTATTGAACGCGGCCATCGGGCCGAGTTGGTCATCATCACGACCGAGGGGGACCGATCGTCCAAGCCGGTCGTCGAGATCGGGGTGGGTGTGTTCACCGCGGCTCTGCGCGAGGCGATCGCCGCTAGCCAGGTCGATATGGCCGTGCATTCCTACAAGGATTTGCCGACGGCTTTCGATGAGCGGTTCGTGATTGCCGCCGTGCCGCGCCGCGGGGATCCGCGTGACGCCCTGGTGGCCCGCGATGGACTGGTGCTCGGTGAGTTGCCGGCGGGTTCGGTCATCGGCACTTCCTCCGTCCGCAGGGCGGCGCAGCTTAGAGCACTCGGTCTGGGTTTGGAAATCCGCCCCCTAAGAGGCAATCTGGACACCAGGTTGAACAGGGTAAGCAGCGGTGATCTTGACGCCATCGTGGTAGCCCGGGCGGGTCTGGCTCGCCTCGGACGACTCGGTGACGTCACGGAGACACTGGAGGCGGTGCAGATGGTGCCAGCGCCGGCTCAAGGTGCGCTCGCGCTGGAATGTCGCGCGGGTGATTCCGGTCTCGCGGCGCTGCTGGCGGGGTTTGACGACCCCGACAGTCGCATCGCGGTCACTGCGGAGCGAACCCTTTTAGCCGACTTGGAGGCGGGTTGTTCCGCACCGGTGGGCGCGATCGCCGAGGTGGTCGAGTCCATCGATGAGGACGGCCGCGTCTTCGAGGAACTGTCGCTGCGCGCGTGCGTGGCGGCGGTGGACGGATCCGATGTGATCCGTGCGTCCGGTATCGGCAATCCCGGCCGGCCCGCAGAGCTTGGGCTCTCGGTCGCCGCGGAGCTGTTCGAACTCGGTGCGCGCGAAGTCATGTCGATCGGACTGGCGTGATGATCGGTGGGAACGGGAGTGAAGATGGCGGGTAGCGGGAGCGGCCGCGGGCGCAAGCCGAAGCCGGGACGCATCACATTCGTCGGATCAGGTCCGGGCGACCCCGGCCTGTTGACGACTCGTGCGCGCAGTGTGCTGGCCAACGCCGCCCTGGTTTTCACCGATCCCGACGTGCCGCCGGCCGTGCTGACCGTTGTCGGTACCGCGCTTCCTCCCGCGGTGGGCCCGGTCCCCGCGCCGAGCGTGTCGACCCAGGGTGCAGATCAGACCGCCCCGCCGGCGGTATCGGTGGGCCCGGACATCCGGCCCGCGCTCGGTGAGCCCGCCGAGGTGGCCAAGATTCTGGTGGCCGAGGCAAAGGCGGGCGCCGACGTCGTTCGCCTGGTCGCCGGTGACCCATTCTCAGTGGACTCGGTCATCACCGAGGTCAATGCCGTCTCCCGCACCCAGGTGGTCTTCGACGTCGTGCCGGGCTTGCCGGCCACCGTCGCCGTTCCGACCTATGCCGGATTGCCGCTGGGCTCCACCCATACCGTCGCTGATGTGCGCGGCCAGGTGGACTGGGCGGCGCTGGCCGCCGCGCCCGGCCCGCTGGTCCTCACCGCGACGGTGTCGCACCTGGCCGAGGCCGCTCGCACACTGATCGAGTTCGGACTGTCCGAGACGACGCCATGCGTCGTGACCGCCGAGGGCACCAGCTGTGCGCAGCGTTCGGTGGAGTCGACTCTGCGGGGGCTGACCGAACGCACCGCGCCCGGTGCGGGCGACCCGGCCGGCCCGCTGGCCGGACCTTTGGTTGTCACTGTCGGCCGGACGGTGACCCACCGCACCAAGCTGAACTGGTGGGAGAGTCGGGCACTGTAC
>NZ_JAEMSG010000135.1 GCF_016462945.1 Mycolicibacterium sp.
GCCCACACCCAACGCCACCGCGAGCGCACCCACACGCCCGATGTAGCGAGAATAACTGGGGGACAACGAATCCGGTGATGCCACCGCCCGCCGAACGAACTCAATCGCGCGTACCCCGCCTCGAGGCGAGCGATCGTTGCGGCTGTCGGACTGCGGCGTTCCTGTTGCGGACATTCCTGCTCCTTTAAGACGGGCGATGCACGAGGCCCCTACCTCGTGTCGGCCACTCAAATCCCGTTGACCTGAGTTGCTGCTGAGAGACTAGCCTGCCGCAAAGGTTTTTGTCACATCTTTTTTATGATTCCGGCAAAATCCCTGTTGAGCGGTGGGTCGGCGGCGGGTCGGCGGCGTTCTGGGCGGTTTCGGACCGGCCACCACGGGCGACTGTGCTTCCGCTAGGCTTTTGCCCAACGGTCGTTCGACGCTCCGAAACTCATCTTGGTTAAGGCACAGCTAACTCAGGCCTGAGAGACGCAGCTAAGGCCAGCTGTACCGCTGAACCCTAGGAAACGGGAGATTAACCGTGCGTGTACTCACCTTCGCGCCAGCGCAGGCCGCCACTGAGGACGAGGGCGGTGGGGTCAGCGTCGGTGGCTTTCCGATGACGCACTGCTTTGTCAGCGAGTTTCCCACCGAGATCACCATCACCATGGTGCTCGTTGTCTGCACCCTGGCCGGCGACGAATACAGCCCCGAGCAGTACATCATCGCCAGGTCCCCGGACGGGGAGCGAGCCAGCGAGATGGTGTTCGGCTGGCAGTGGGACGACAACCCGGAGACGCCCGTCAAGTTCCGGGTGTTCCTTCAGAACCTGCCCCTGCAGATCACGTCCGCGGGCGTTTACACCATCGGCCTCTACGACAGCCTCGATGCGACGGCGACCGATATCGAGTTCCCGTTGCCGGTCAACAAGTACGACCCGCTAACCCAGGGCCCCGGGCACTTCTGAGCCGGACACTTCTGAGCCGGACTCAGCCCAGCGGTGTGGCACGGCGGTGGAACACCACCCGCCCACCCTTCTTCGGAGTGAACGCGACACCACGGTTGTGCCACTTCTCCCCTGGCGCATCAGTTGTCTGAATTGTGAAGTGCCGCAACACTGTTCGTAGAACGATATCCAGCTCCATATGAGCGAACGCGGCGCCGACGCAGCGGCGGGTCCCGCCACCGAACGGCACCCAGGAGAACGTGTTCGGCTTGGTGTCGATGAATCGCTGGGGGTCGAAACGCTCCGGATTCGGGTAGACGTCGGGATTTTGATGGATCTGCAACTGGCTGACGAGGATCGAGAAACCCTCCGGGATTCGCCACTCGCCGAGTTCGTACATGGGCACCGACACGTGGCGGCCGGCGAAGTCGATGACGGTCCGGTTGCGCTGCACCTCGTAGATGGTGGCCAGCCGGTAGGAGTTGTCCTCGCCGGCCGCTTCGGTGACCAACCGGTCGAGCACCGCCGGGTGCCGGGAGATCCGCTCGAAGGCCCAGCCCAGCGTGGAGGCGGTGGTCTCGTGTCCGGCGGCCAGCAGGGCCAGCAGTTCATCGCCGATCTCGCTGCGGGTCATCGCCGAACCGTCGTCGTAGGTGCTGCGCAGGAATAGCGACAGCACGTCGGTGCGGTCTTCGAGGTTCGGATCCTGGCGCGCCCGGACGATCAGGGTGTCTATCAACCCGTCATAGGTGCGCCGGTGGGCGGCCAACCGGGCCCAGGGACTGAACGGCCGGGGCGCTCCCTTGGGACTGGGCAGCAGGGCGAGCCGCGATCCCAGGGTCACCCACTTGGGCAGGAGTTCCCGCAGTCGTTCCAGCTCGGCGCCGTCGGCACCGAAAACCGCCCGCAGGATGATGTTCAAGGTGATGCGCATCATCGGTTCGAGGGACTCGAATTCCACGCCGTCGGGCCAGGTGGCCATCTCGCGGTGGGTTTCCTGCTCGACGATGCTCTCGTACGCCTTGATGCTCCTACCGTGAAAGGGCGGGGTGAGCAGCTTGCGCCGCTGCCGATGGGCGGCGCCCTCGAGGCCGAACACCGAACCCGCACCCAGGATGCGGCTGAGGTTGGGCTGGATGTTGTGCAGCACGTCGGGGCTGGTGGTGAAGATCTGCTTGGCCAGTGCCGGGTCGGACACCAGGATGGCGTTACCGAAGACCGGAATCGTCACTGTGACGGATCGTCCGACGGTACGGGTCAGCCACATGACGGTGCGCCGGCGTGACGCGATGAACGCCAGTGCACCCAGTGACTTGGGCAGTCGGGACGACGGTGGCAGCTTCGGCGTGCCGACAACCGGGGTGTCAACGGTGGGCGCTTGTGTCATCGAGACCTCTCCGCGGTGATGTGGTACTGCTCTGTACCAACTTCCTGGTTGCTACGGTACCCTTCAGTACCAGAGCTTGACAAGGGAGGACGCGTGAGCGCACCGGTTGCGGTGGCCGAGCAGGCCGACCCCGCGCAGGGGTTCCACCGCCGACTACTCGACGGTCTGGCCGCCTCAATCGAGGAGCGCGGTTACCGCGAATCGACCGTGGCCGACGTCGTCCGCCACGCTCGCACCTCCAAACGGACCTTCTACGACCACTTCCCCAGTAAAGAGGAGTGCTTCGTCGAACTGCTGTCGACTAATAACGAGGTTCTGGTGGAGGCACTGCGGGTGGCGATCGACCCGCAGGCACCGTGGCGCGAGCAGGTCCGGTGCGCGGTGAGCGCGTACGTGCATTTCATCGAGGCCAACCCGGCGATCACGCTGAGTTGGATCCGGGAACTGCCCGCATTGGGTGAGGGCGCCCGGCCGATGCTGCGGCGCAGCTTCAGCCGGCTGGCATCGACGTTGGTCGAACTCAGCGCCAACCCGGGGTTCCAGCGCGACGGGGTGAAGCCCCTGGCGGGGCCGACGGCGGTGATCCTGCTGGGCGGTTTGCGTGAGCTGACCGCCCAGACCGTGGAGGACGGCGAGCCGGTGGCCGGGATCATCGAGCCGGCCGTGGCGGCGGCGACGGCATTGGTGGGCGGGGCCTGAGCCGGTTCACGCCGCGGGCAGCACGAAGGCGAACGGCCGCGGCGCGCTGTAGCCGCTCACGCCTCGGTATCGAACAGCGGTTTCGCGGCGAAGAGCTTCTCCAACCGTGGGTTGTGCGATACCGGTCGATCGAGGACGGCGAGGAACTCGGCCCATGCCACATCGCCGAGTTTGAAAAGCCGCCGTTCAGCCAGCACGTCACGAGCATGCGCGAGGGTGGCGGTGAGGGTGAAGGTGGTGGGATCGGTGCCCTCCGCCTCCGCGGCGCGCCGGATCAATGCGTCCTGTTCAGCCGTGAGGCGCACTGCGAACCGTTCCGTCTTGGCCATCTCTCGATTGTGGGCCCAATAGGCACACGGTTCAAGCCGCGGGGAGAACGAACGCGAACGGGCGCGGAAAACCCAGCACCTGCAGCCGGCTCTGCCGGATGTCACCCAGTGACACCGTCACCAGCCGACCGCTACCCGGCTCGTAACACCGGAGCGCCTGGCCGTCGAATTCGGTCAGCAGCACCCAGTGGCGGGGGAGTGCGGAGCCGATCAGCATGGCCACCGGCCAGCCGTCGGAGACCGCCGCGCACACGTCGGCCAGTGCGTCGCGGCGCACCACCCGGCGCCATCGGTACCGCACACCGCGGGCGGTGGCGTGGGCGTTGAGGGCGCGGGCCATCCCGGCCGGGGTGGTGCCCAGCGCACGTGGCCACACCATATTGACGGCGCGGTGCACCCGGCCCTGTTCGGAGTCGAACCACTGCTGGCCGCTGACTGCGCGCAGTGGCGCGCCGTAGTCGGCGTCGATCAGCGCACCGGCCATCACGGCCACGCTGGGGCCGCACGTCACCCCGTCGCGTTGCCGTAGCCACATGCCCGCCAGGGTAATGCGGTTGGATGCAGCTATGGGTTCAACGATTCGGGGTTCAACGATGCCGGGTTCAACGATGCGCGCCGAACGGTTCTACGCCGACACCAAGACGGTTGTTCTCGAAGATGTTCCGATCCCCGAACCGGGCCCGGGCGAGGTCCTGGTCAAGGTGGCGTTCTGCGGTATCTGCCATTCCGACGTCAGCCTGGTCAATGGCACCTTCCCGGCGCAGCGGCCGGTGGTCACCCAGGGCCACGAAGCATCCGGCACGATCGCCAAACTCGGGCCAGGCGTCACCGGCTGGTCCGAGGGCGACCGGGTGGTGGTCGCGGCCGGCCGGCCCTGCATGGGCTGCCCGAACTGTCGTCGCGGTGATCTGGCGAACTGCCTGCGGATGCAACTCATGGCCTTCGCCTATGACGGCGCCTGGGCCGAATACACCGTCGCGCAGGTGATCGGGTTGACCCGGGTTCCCGATAACGTGCCCCTGGAGCAGGCGGCGATCCTGGCCGACGCGGTGTCCACCCCGTTCGGTGCGGTGGTGCGCACCGGGAAGGTGGTGATCGGGGAGTCCGTCGGAGTGTGGGGCGTCGGCGGAATCGGCACCCACATCGTGCAATTGGCCCGCCTCGTCGGGGCCGCGCCGATCATCGCCGTGGATATCAATCCGGTGGTGCGTGATCGCGCTCTGGAACTCGGCGCCGATTACGCCTTCGACTCGACCGACCCCGATCTGATGGCCAAGATCACCGAGGCGACCCGCGGCCGCAAGCTGGATGTGGCCTTCGATGCGGTCGGGCTCAAGGTGACCTTCGAGCAGGCGCTGGAAAGCCTGACCGTCGGCGGCCGTCTGGTGGGCGTGGGCATGAGTGACCAATGCCCGACGGTGGGGCCCACGTCGATGTTCGGCCTGACCCGCAAGCAGGTGCTCGGCCATCTCGGCTATCAGAACGCCGATATCGAGACGCTGGCACGGCTGGTGTCGCTGGGCCGGCTGGATCTATCCCGCTCGATCAGCCGGATCATCCCGCTGGAGGACATCGTCGACGGCATTGACGCACTCGAGCGCAGCGACGGTAATCCAATCCGAATCCTGGTGCAGCCCTGAGCCCGACGCGTGCCACCCCCACCCGCGTTGAACGCAAGGAGGTCACCCGGCGCTCAATCATCGCGGCAGCATTGACACTTCTCGATGAGCGCAGCTTCAGCGCACTGAGTCTGCGTGAGGTGACCCGCGAAGCCGGGATCGTGCCGGCGGCCTTCTATCGGCACTTCGATTCTATGGAAGCACTCGGTCTGGTGCTGATCGACGAATCGTTCCGTTCGCTGCGGGAGATGCTGCGCTCGGCGCGCACCGACAAACTCGACCCCAACCGGATGATCGAGTCGACCGTCGAGATTCTCACCGCGAGCGTCACCCAGCAGCGTGAGCACTGGCGGTTCATCGTCAGGGAACGATCCACCGGCATTCCCGTTCTGCGCCATGCGATCCGCGTCGAAATCCTGCTCATCACTTCAGAATTGGCCACTGATCTGGCGCGGATTCCGGGCCTGCACACCTGGAGTGCGGAGGATCTCACCATCCGGGCGGGGTTGTTCGTGAACTCGATGATCGTCATCGCCGAGGCCATCGAGGATGCGCCAGACGCGGATGCGGTCGACGAGATCACCCGCACCGCGGTCAAGCAATTGCGGATGATCACGGTGGGCGTCGCGGGCTGGCGCAGCGAGCCGAGTTAGATATCCCCCGTTCCCCAGGAGGTGCCATGCGCAACCCGAATGCCGGTGAGCCGTTCACGGACTCCGATGACGCGATCGCCGCCGCGCTACGGGACGTGTCGATACCGACACTGCTGCTGTCGTGCATTCACATGACCGACGACGAAGCGGTGCGCCGGTCGATTCTGGAGGGACCGCTCAAACCAGCGGGACTGTTCCTCAACGAGGTGCAGGGCTATATGTCCGAGGAGGATAAAGCCGCGGCGCGCCTGCTCGCCCTGGACATCATCGGTGATTACCGCGACCGCGGCTGCCCGGAACCGGAGCCCATCGACCCGGTGCGCCTCAAGCAGATGATGACGTGGCTGGTGGCCGGTGAGGTCGGCGATGAGTACGTGCCGATGATGCTGGAGGAGATGGGACTCGACGGCCGCGACGCCCGCGAGGCTCAATTCGAGTCCGCTGCAGGCGCGCGGGCGGAGTTCCCGGCGATCGTGATCGGTTGCGGGCAGTCCGGACTGCTGGCAGCGATCCGGCTGCAACAGGCCGGCGTGCCCTACACGGTGATCGAGAAGAACCCGGGCGTGGGCGGAACCTGGTGGGAGAACAGCTATCCCGGCGCGCGGGTGGATGTCGGCAACCACTTCTACTGCTACAGCTTTGAGGCGTCCGATCACTGGTCGGAGTTCTTCGC
>NZ_JAEMSG010000208.1 GCF_016462945.1 Mycolicibacterium sp.
GTCATCCGGATGCTGATCCGGGTACCCCGTGAGGAAGGCCTTGCACTGGCGGCCTCGCTTCGCGAGGCGATCAGGGTCACCAGCGCCCGGCATGACCACGAAGCCGTCCGGGTGCAGATCGACCCCCTGCATATCGGCTGAGCACCAACTAGGCTCAATATCCACCGCCACGGGGAGGCCTGATGAAGTCGATCGGCCGCAGAGTTGCATGGTTGATCCCGTTGTTGCTCGCTGTCGTCGGGCTGCTCTGGCCCGTCGTGTTCAGTGGCACACCTTCCGGCGGTGAGGTCTCCGACCCGGTGACCATCTCCACTCTGCGCGCGGACTTCACCGTCGACCGCGACGGAATAATGCAGGCCGAGGAGACGATAACGGCGGAGTTTCCGTATGGGCGCCACGGCATCTTTCGGTTCTGGGATGTGAGCAACCCCAACAACTCTCACCTTCGGCAGCTACCCGAGGTCAGCGAGATCTCCCTGGACGGCAATCCGGTTCCCTATCAATTGCTGTGGCAGAACAATGACCGGTTCCTGGTGGCCAAGATCGGCGATCCTGCCAATTATCTGACAATGGGAACCCACGTCTTCCGAATCCGCTACAGCATCTCCGGTGTACTCGATCCGGGCAGTGTGGGCGCGAAGAAGGACTTCGCATCCTCGACCGGTGACCCGTCGGCGCCCTCGGTGTTCTTCTGGAACGTGATCGCGCCGGGATGGGACAACCAGATCGCGTCGGCTCAGGTGACGGTGTCGCTCCCCGGACCGGTGACCGGAGCGCAATGCTCGGTCGGCACCGGCGTGGGCCGCGGTTGCGACGGTCTGGCCGTCGACGGTGACGCGGTGCGATTGTCGGCCACCGATCTTCCGCCCCGCACCCCGGTCACCCTGCGGGCCGGCGTCGACGTCCCCACACCGGCGCAAGCCGAGGTGCCGTGGTCACTGCGTTGGGATCCGGTGCTGGGCCGCTCGGTAACGGTCGTGCTCTGGCTGCTCGGCCTGAGTGCGACGGCCGGACTCGGGGCGTTCCTCTGGTGGCGTACCACCGTGGAAACGTCACCGGGTTTTCCGCTGCAATACGCCCCGCCGAAGGGCCTCGGACCCGTGCAGTGCGAGTACATTCGGGCCGAGAAGGTGCCGGCGGAGGGCCTGACCGCCACGATGTTCTACCTTGCCGACCGGGGACTGCTCTCGTTGGATCAGGGCGGCAAGAAGAAGTGGACGGTACACAGTGTGGGGGAGCACGGGGCGTGGAACGACGTAGACCCGGTGAGTCTCGCGGTCGGCTCAGCACTGGGGCTGGATTGGCCCGGGGCAATCTTCCACGCCGACGGTGGAGTCGCCGCCGGCGCCAGGCTCGCCGCCGCCAAGGAGGCGATGGAATCCGCGACCAAGGAATGGGCGATCGGCCAGGGCCTGATTGCCAAACACCCGTCGGAGTTATTGCTTCGAGTCGCCAATATGGTGGCACTGGCGCTGGCAGTCTGTGGCTTCCTTCGCTGGCTGTTCCCGATCACATTGTGGGGATTGCCTTTCGCCGTCTTCTTCCTGCTGTCGCTACCGGCGTGGAGTCCGGGTATCGGACTGCGGCGGACGCCCGCCGGCCGCCAGTTATGGTCGGAGGTCGGCGGCTTCCACCGCATGCTGGCCACTGATTCCGCCGAGTCACGATTCGACTTCTCCGCACGCAAGGATCTCTACACCGCCTATATTCCGTTCGCGATCGCCGGCGGCGCCGCCGCGCTGTGGGCAGCCAAATACCAGGCGGCCACTGGACAGGTACCGCCACAACCCGGCTGGTACCACTCGTCGTCGGGCACGGTCTGGAGTTCATCGTCGTCGGGGGGTGCTAGTTTCGACAGCTTCGAGTCCGCGCTGTCGTCGTCTATCGGTGCTTACACCGCATCGCAGTCATCGTC
>NZ_JAEMSG010000136.1 GCF_016462945.1 Mycolicibacterium sp.
CAGGATGCGGATATAGTGCTGCCGCATCTTGCCACTGATGTGGGCAAGCACCTTGTGGCCGTTCTCCAACTCAATGCGAAACATCGCATTGGGCAGGGGCTCGACCACGCGGCCCTCGACCTCGATGGCGCCGTCTTTCTTGCCCATATCCTCACAGATTCTTGCGTTGTCGGTCCATTGGGCAGCATTCGCCCGACTGCAAAACGTGAGCCGGTGGAAAGATCGTTCCAGGACTGGGCACGTGAGAGCCAGCGCGATTACCGCACCGCCCACTGACGATACCCGCTGGGCGGGCGCTTCTCCAAAATGGACCGTCTGGGCCGATAAGGTGGGGCGATGCGGCTCTTGGTCACCGGCGGCGCAGGGTTCATCGGAGCCAACTTCGTCCACAGCACTACCCGCGACCGCGCCGGGGTCTCCATCACGGTGCTGGACGCCCTGACGTACGCCGCCAGCCGGGAGTCACTGACCTCACTGGGCGAGAAGATCCGGTTCGTGGAAGGCCACCTGTCCGATGAGTCGCTGGTCGACCGCTTAGTGGCCGAGTCCGACGCCGTGGTGCACTTCGCCGCCGAGACGCACGTGGACAACTCGCTGGCGGACCCCACACCGTTCCTGCGCAGCAATATCGTCGGCACGTTCGCGGTGCTGGAGGCGATCCGGCGGCACGGAGTTCGGCTGCACCACATCTCCACCGACGAGGTGTACGGGGATCTGCCGATCGGCGGACAGGTCCGGTTCACCGCCGCGACGCCCTATAACCCGTCGAGCCCGTATGCGGCCAGCAAGGCCTCCGCCGATCACCTTGTTCGGGCCTGGGTTCGGTCCTACGGTATCGCCGCCACGATCTCCAACTGCTCCAATAACTACGGGCCGTTCCAGCACATCGAGAAGTTCATCCCCCGTCAGATCACCAACGTGCTCACCGGCCGGCGGCCCAAGCTCTACGGTTCCGGGGCCAACGTGCGCGACTGGATCCACGTCGATGACCACAACAGCGCGGTGTGGCGCATCCTGGAAGACGGAGTCGTGGGCAAGACCTATCTCATCGGCGCCGACGGCGAGCGCGACAACGTTTCGGTACTGCGGACGATCTTGGCGCTGATGGACCGCGACCCCGACGACTTCGACCATGTGACCGACCGGGTGGGCCACGACCTGCGGTACGCGATCGACTCCACGACGCTACGTCAGGAATTGGGCTGGGTGCCACAGCACACCGACTTCGCCGAGGGGGTACGGGCCACCATCGACTGGTACCGGAACAACGAATGGTGGTGGGGCCCGTGCAAGGCCGAGGTTGAAAGCCGCTACGCCGAACGGGGTCAATGAGATGGGTGCGCGTGAACTCGCGATACCGGGCGCGTGGGAGATCACCCCGCGACTGAATGCCGATGCCCGGGGCACCTTTTACGAGTGGTTCACCGAACACGAGTTCGGGGAGATGACCGGGCACACCTTCGAGATGCAACAGGCGAACTGCTCGGTATCAGCAGCGGGCGTCCTGCGGGGTCTGCACTTCTCCCAATCACCACCGAGTCAGGCCAAATACGTGACGTGTCTGAAGGGTTCGGTGTTCGACGTGGTGGTCGACGTCCGGACAGGTTCACCCACCCACGGCCAGTGGGACTCCGTTCTGCTCGACGATGTGGATCGGCGATCAACCTATATCTCCGAGGGTTTGGCGCACGGATTCCTTGCGCTGCAGGATGATTCGACCGTCATGTATCTGTGCTCCGAGCCTTACGCACCACAGCGCGAACACGCCATCTCGGCATATGACCCGGAGATCGGTATCGACTGGCCGCTGCCCGCTTCGGAGCTACGGCTTTCTGATCGCGATGCCGCGGCACCGACCCTCGCCGAGGTGCGATCGGCCGGCCTGCTGCCCGACTGGGAGCAGACCCGGGCATTCGTCGCGGGGTTGCGGCTTCACCCGCGCCGCGACCACTGAGCCTATTGTTTTCCGGGGCCGTCTTGTGCAGACGGTTCGCCAGTTACTAGGATATGCAAGTATCGCGACCGACCCGGCCGGAAGGCAGCTCATGACCACAACAATTCAGCACTTCATCGACGGCCGGCGCGCCAACCTGGCCAGCACCCGGACCGCCGATGTCTTCAACCCCAGCACGGGTGAAGTACAAGCCCAGGTGCTGCTCGCCTCGGCAGCCGATGTCGACAACGCCGTCGCCTCCGCGGTCGAGGCGCAGATCCAATGGGCGGCCTACAACCCGCAACGCAGGGCACGCGTGATGATGAAGTTCATCGAGCTGGTGAACGCAAGCGCCAATGAGATCGCCGAACTGCTGTCGCTCGAGCACGGCAAGACCGTGCCCGATTCCCTCGGCGACATTCAGCGCGGTATCGAGGTAATCGAGTTCGCCATCGGCATTCCCCATCTACTCAAGGGTGAATTCACCGAGGGCGCCGGAACCGGGATCGACGTGTACTCGATCCGCCAACCACTCGGCGTGGTCGCCGGTATCACCCCGTTCAACTTCCCGGCGATGATTCCGCTGTGGAAAGCCGGGCCGGCACTGGCGTGCGGTAACGCATTCATCCTCAAGCCTTCCGAGCGCGATCCCTCGGTACCGCTGCGGCTGGCCGAATTGTTCCTCGAGGCCGGGCTGCCGCCCGGGGTCTTCCAGGTGGTCCAGGGCGATAAGGAGGCGGTCGACGCCATCCTCGCCCATCCCGATATCAAGGCGGTCGGCTTCGTTGGCAGTTCCGATATCGCGCAGTACATCTATGCGGGTGCCGCCGCGGCAGGCAAGCGTTCACAGTGTTTCGGTGGCGCCAAAAACCACATGATCATCATGCCCGACGCTGATCTCGATCAGGCCGTCGATGCCCTCATCGGGGCGGGTTACGGCAGCGCCGGAGAACGATGCATGGCGATTAGCGTCGCAGTACCGGTCGGCGAGGAGACCGCCAATCGGTTGCGCGGCAAACTCATTGAGCGCGTCATTAACCTCCGTGTCGGCCACAGCCTGGATCCCAAGGCCGACTACGGCCCACTGGTCACCGAAGCCGCGTTAGAGCGGGTTCGCGGCTACATCGACGCCGGTGTCGAGGCCGGCGCCGAGATCGTGGTCGACGGCCGTGACAAAGCGAGCCACGATATGACATTCGGCGATGAGAGCCTCGAGGGCGGCTTCTTCATCGGCCCCACCCTGTTCGATCACGTCACCACCGATATGTCGATCTACACCGATGAGATCTTCGGGCCGGTGCTGTGCATCGTGCGTGCGAAGAACTACGAAGAGGCACTGGCGCTGCCCAACGACCATGAGTACGGCAACGGCGTCGCGATCTTCACCCGCGACGGGGACACCGCGCGCGACTTCGTCTCGCGAGTCCAGGTCGGCATGGTCGGCGTCAACGTGCCGATCCCGGTTCCGGTGTCCTACCACACCTTCGGCGGCTGGAAGCGGTCCGGTTTCGGCGATCTCAATCAGCACGGACCATCGTCGATCATGTTCTATACCAAGACCAAGACGATCACTGAGCGCTGGCCGTCCGGCATCAAGGATGGCGCCGAGTTCGTCATCCCGACGATGAAATAGGTAGCGGAAGTGAACTTGTCAACCCTGGATGACGACGAAAGGGTCATCGTCGAGAGTGTTGCCGCCTTCGCCGCGAAACGCATCGCCCCGCACTCGCTGGACTGGGACCGCACCAAGCACTTCCCCGTCGACGTCATGCGCGAGGCCGCGGATTTGGGAATGGCGACGATCTACTGCGGCGAGGATGCCGGTGGCAGCGGGCTACGGCGTCTTGACGCGGTCCGGATCTTCGAGCAGCTGGCAGTTGCCGACCCCACAGTGGCGGCCTTCATCTCCATCCACAACATGTGCGCGTGGATGATCGACACCTACGGCACACCCGAACAGCGAAAGTCCTGGATTCCCAAGCTGGCCTCGATGGACGCAATCGCAAGCTACTGCCTGACCGAGCCGGGTGCCGGTTCGGATGCGGCGGCACTGCGTACCCGCGCGGTTCGGGACGGCGATCATTATGTGCTCGACGGTGTCAAGCAGTTCATCTCCGGTGCCGGCACCTCGGATGTGTATGTCGTCTTAGCGCGCACGGGCGCCGAAGGACCACGTGGGATCTCCGCTTTCATCATCGAAAAAGGCACCCCCGGGCTGAGTTTCGGTGTCAACGAGGAGAAGATGGGCTGGAATGCCCAGCCCACGGCGCAGGTGATTCTGGAGGGAGTCCGGGTTCCTGCGAATGCGATGCTCGGCGGCACCGGCGGTGAGGGCGCCGGGTTCGGGATCGCGATGAATGGCCTGAACGGGGGACGGCTCAATATCGCGGCGTGCTCGCTGGGCGGCGGACAGGCCGCCTACGACAAGGCAGCGGGCTACCTGGTTGACCGCCACGCCTTCGGCGGCGCGTTGATCGATGAGCCGACCATCCGCTTCGCGCTGGCCGATATGGCCACAGCGCTGGAGACCTCACGGCTGATGCTGTGGCGGGCGGCCAGCGCTCTGGATAACGATGAACCCGACAAGGTTGCGTTGTGCGCGATGGCCAAACGCTATGTCACCGACTCGTGCTTCGACGTCGCCGACCAGGCTCTACAACTGCTCGGCGGGTACGGGTATCTGCGGGAATACGGGCTGGAGAAGATCGTTCGCGATCTGCGCGTGCACCGCATCCTGGAGGGCACCAACGAAATCATGCGGGTAGTGATCGGCCGGGCCGAGTCTGTTCGTGCACGCGCCTCGGCATGAGGCGAACAATAGGGAGCAGACCAGATGACCACGATCGCGTTCCTGGGCCTCGGCAATATGGGTGGGCCGATGTCGGGCAACCTCATTACTGCCGGCCACACCGTGCGCGGCTTCGATCCGGTGCCCGCTGCCCGCGAGGCCGCCGCCGATAAGGGTGTGACGGTCCTCGAGAGTGCGGCCGCCGCGGTTGGGGGCGCTGATGTCGTGGTGACGATGCTGCCGAACGGCGCCCTGGTGAAACAGTGTTACGCCGACGTCATGCCGGCCGCCACCAAGGGCGCGCTGTTCATCGACAGTTCAACGATCGCCGTGGATGATGCGCGCAGTGTTAACGCCTATGCCGCTGAACGTGGCTTCGCCCAACTCGACGCCCCGGTCTCCGGCGGCGTCAAGGGAGCCGTCGCGGGCACGCTGGCGTTCATGGTCGGCGGTACCACTGACGCACTCGAAACGGCCCGCCCGGTGCTGGAACCCATGGCGGGCAAGATCATTCACTGCGGCGACTCCGGGGCCGGTCAGGCCGCAAAGCTCTGTAACAACATGCTGCTGGCTGTTCAGCAGATCGCGGTCGGCGAAGCATTCGTACTCGCCGACAAGCTGGGCCTGTCGGCACAGTCGCTGTTCGACGTCATCACCGGAGCGACCGGCAACTGCTGGGCGGTACACACCAACTGCCCGGTTCCCGGCCCGGTGCCGACATCCCCGGCCAATAACGATTTCAAGCCCGGCTTCGCCACCGCCTTGATGAACAAGGATCTGGGCCTGGCGATGGACGCGGTGGCGTCCACCGGATCGTCGGCCCCTATGGGCAGCCATGCCGCGCAGATCTACGCACGATTCGCCGCTGAGCATGCGGATCTGGATTTCAGTGCTGTGATCGAAACCCTGCGAGCCGGCTGAGGTTTCAGAAGTCACCCGCGTGGTGGCGCAGCGTCTCGATCGACGCCACCAGCGCACGGGCGTGCGCCGCTGACATTCCGACCTCGGCGAAGACCTGCTCATTAAGGGTGACAGTGGCATCCTCGACCGTCGAGCGCCCCAACTCGGTGATCTGCACCAGAGTGGTGCGGCCATCAGTGGGGTGCGGGACCCGCTTCACCAGCCCGTCAGCCTCCAGCCGACGGATGGCGTGGGTGACGCTGGTGACGTGTATCTGCAACCGGTCGGATGCCTTGGTGATGGGTAGCGCCCCGGCGCGGCTGAAGGCCAGCAGCCGCAATAACTCGAACCGGGCGAAACTCAGGTCGTAGGGCCGCAGTGCGTTCTCCACCCGGGCCAGCAGAATCTGGTGGGCCCGCATGACCGAGGTCACCGCGACCATGCCGTCGGCAACGTCGCCCCAGCCGGCACGCTCCCAGTTGGCGCGCGCCGACGCGATGGGGTCGCGCTTGTCCGGAGAGGACGGGTCAGGCATGCGCCCATTCATACCGCATCTATCCACAGTCTCGGGTTCATCCACAGCTGGTCGACGTCGAAGCAATTCTGTC